>NZ_JBHUXV010000059.1:0-56382 GCF_042669125.1 Streptomyces sp. NPDC057253
GAACTGCACGACCAGCCCCCACGCGCCCGCAGTCGACCCCGCCCCCGTCCGGCCCTGGGCCGAAAAACTACTGCTGCGGATGGTGCGCCGGGATCTCCGGCAGGTCGCCCGTCGTCTCGTAGGCCGACAGCATGTCGATGCGGCGCTGGTGGCGGGCGTCGCCGGAGAACGGGGTCGCGAGGAAGGTCTCGACGAACTTCGTCGCCTCCTCCTGCGTGTGCATGCGCGCCCCCACCGCCACCACGTTGGCGTTGTTGTGCTGGCGTCCCAGCGACGCGGTCTCCTCGCTCCAGGCGAGGCTGGCCCGGACGCCCTTGACCTTGTTCGCCGCGATCTGCTCGCCGTTGCCGGAGCCGCCGATCACGATGCCGAGGGCCTCGGGGTCGGCCGCCGTGCGCTCGGCGGCGCGCAGGCAGAACGGCGGGTAGTCGTCCTGGGCGTCATAGATGTGGGGGCCGCAGTCGACGGGGTCGTGGCCGGCCGCCTTGAGCCAGTCGACGAGGTGGTTCTTGAGTTCGAAGCCCGCATGGTCGGAGCCGAGATACACGCGCATGGAACGAGTGTGACACGGCTGTTTCGGGGCAGCAGCCCCGGGTGTCAGGCAGGGAAAATATGGACCTGACAATGGAACCTCAAGGAAACCTCAAGTAACGATCTGGATTCAAAGGTTCAGGAATTCCTTTGCCTCCGATTCACTGGACCAACCCGTACCCCGCTCGTACGGGATCCCCCCATCCCGGCACAAAGGAATTCCCCGTATGACTGGTCTCCAGGCCGGACTCAAGAACCGCCACCTCTCGATGATCGCCATCGGCGGAGTCATCGGCGCGGGCCTCTTCGTGGGCTCCAGCTCCGGTATCGCCACCGCCGGACCCGGCATCCTGCTGTCGTACGCCCTCGTCGGCACGCTCGTGGTGCTGGTGATGCGGATGCTCGGTGAGATGTCGGCCGCCAACCCCACGTCCGGCTCGTTCTCCGCGCACGCCGACCGGGCGCTCGGGCGCTGGGCCGGCTTCTCCATCGGCTGGCTGTACTGGTTCTTCTGGGTCGTCGTGCTCGCCGTCGAGGCGACCGCGGGCGCCAAGATCCTCGAAGGGTGGATACCCGCCGTACCGCAGTGGGGGTGGGCCCTCATCGTGATGGTGGTGCTGACCGCCACCAACCTGGTCTCGGTCGGGTCCTACGGCGAGTTCGAGTTCTGGTTCGCCGGCATCAAGGTCGTGGCCATCGGCGCCTTCATCGTCGTCGGACTGCTCGCGGTGTTCGGCGTGCTCCCCGGGGTCGACACCGACCAGGCGGGCTTCTCCAACCTCACCGGCCACGGCGGCTTCCTGCCCCATGGGCCCGGCGCCATCCTCACCGGTGTCCTGCTGGTCGTCTTCTCCTTCATGGGCAGCGAGATCGCGACCCTCGCGGCCGGTGAGTCGGAGGACCCGCAGCGGGCCGTGACGAAGTCGACCAACAGCATCATCTGGCGGATCGCGGTCTTCTACCTGGGGTCCATCTTCGTCGTCGTCACGCTGATCCCGTGGGACTCCAAGTCCATCCAGGACAACGGCTCCTACGTCGCTGCGCTCGACTCCCTCGGGATCGCGCACGCCGGTCAGATCATGAACTTCATCGTGCTGACCTCGGTGCTGTCCTGTCTCAACTCCGGTCTCTACACGGCCTCTCGGATGGCCTTCTCGCTCGGTGAGCGGGGCGACGCGCCGAAGGCGTTCGCGCGGGTCAACGGGCGGGGTGTGCCGATGGCCGCGATCCTCGCTTCGGTGGTGTTCGGCTTCGTCGCCGTCTTCTTCAACTACCTCTCCCCCGACAAGATCTTCCTGTTCCTCGTCAACTCCTCCGGTGCGGTGGCCCTGTTCGTATGGCTGGTCATCTGCTTCTCGCAGCTGCGGATGCGCAGGATCATCCAGGCCGAGGCGCCGGAGAAGCTGGTCGTGCGGATGTGGCTGTACCCGTATCTGACCTGGGCGACGGCCGCGTTGATCGTGTTCGTCCTGGGGTACATGCTGACCGACACCGAGCACGACGGGCGGGAGACCGTGCTGCTGTCGCTGCTCGTCGCCGCGGTGGTGCTGGTCATTGCCGTGGTGCGGGAGAAGGTCGGCGGCGGGCGGCCCGCCTCCGCGTCGGCCGGTGAGGTGACCGACAAGGTCTCCGTCGGCTGACCCCTTCGACGGTTCGGTCAAGGGCCCCGTGGCGTGTGCCGCGGGGCCCTTGCCGTGTGCGCTCACAGGACCCGCTCACAGGACGCGCTCACAGGACGCGCTCACAGGACGGTGAAGCTGTCCTTCACCTTCTCGTACGTCTTCAGGGCCTTCGGCTCGATGTCCGGCTGGTACCAGGTGTTGATCTGGTACGACTTGTCGCCCTCGTTGAAGCCGAGCAGCCGGGCGTGCCAGGGGACGCCGCCGAGGGTGAAGGTGTACTCCCAGACGACCGCGGGGTGGTCGCGGAACGTCGTCTCCTCCAGGCGGATCTTGCGGTAGTCCTGGCCCTGGTGGGCGTTCTGCTCGGAGGTCTGCCAGGTCTCCATCAGGTCGCCCCGCGCCAGGGAGGACTTGGCGGCCAGCTCCTGCTTGGCGTCGGGCGAGGTGTAGTGGACCTCCGCGCCGGTCTTCACGTCCCGCCGCCAGCCGGTGGGGGTCGCCCACGCGAACCCTCCGGCCTCCTCGTGCGCGCCGGGTGGGAGGGAACGGGGGCGGGAGGTGCCCTCGACGGTGGAGGACGGGGTGCCGGGGGTGGACGCGCCGGGTTCCCCGGAGGCGGAGGCCGACGGGGAGTTGCCCGCGTTGTCGTCGCCCGGTGAGCCGGAGGTGGTGGTGAGGATGATCGCGACCACGACCGCGGCGGCGGTGACGACGGTTCCGGCGGCGAGGAGGGTGGTGCGGCGGCGGGTGCGGTGGGGGATGCCGGGATCGGCGGGATCGGCGGGGCGGGCGGGGCCCGGGAGTTCGCCTTCGCCGGGGGGTTCCTCCGGGGGGACGCGGTGGGGGTGCGGACCGAGGACCAGGGGCTGGACGGGCTCGGGCTCGGGGCCCGGGTCCGTACCGGTGCCCGAGGTGTCGCTGCCGCCCGTGGGGCCCGGATCGGGCACGGCCTGGTTGCCGCGGATCAGGGAGACTCCGGGGCGGGAGCGGGGGGCCGGGCCGATACGGGTGGGAGCGGAGGCCGCGCGGGTGGGGGTGTCCCGGGTCGGCGCGTCCGGCATGGGGTAGTGCTCGGTGGGGGCGCCCGCGGAGAGGGAGTCCTGGGTGGGAGCGCTGGCGAGGGGCGTACTGGTCGTGGTGGCACCGGCCCGGAGCGCGGCCCCCACGGAGTTCCCGGACGGCGTCTCGGACCTGACCTCCGAACGCTCCTCGGAGACCACCTCGGTGGACGCGCTGGCCCCCTGCCCAGCCGCACTCGCCGAGGCCCCAGCCACGACGAACGACCCACCGGAGGACGACGGTTCGACGGGAACACGCTCCGGGGTCCCGGAGGGCTCGGCGGGTGAGGACGGCTCGGCAGCGTCGGTCGAAGGATGCGCCGGGTCGGAGCTCCCGGCGGGGGCCGGTGGTTCTGACTCCGTGCTCGCCGGCTCGGCAGAGAGTGCGCTCTCGGCCGGCGTGCCGGCGTCGGCATCCGATCGCGCTGCCGTCTCCGCGGATGTGTCCGTGTCCTGCCCACCGGCGGCGGCCGCGTAGGCGACCGGGACGGCGTCCGACGGCTCGGCCTCGACGACGTCCGGCGGCCGCTCTCGTACGACCGACTCCTGGCCGGCCACGGACTCCGGCACCCTCGGATCCCGCGCCGCCCGCACGATCCGCGGCTCCAGATAGGCCGGTGTCGGCGACTCCCGCGGGGCCCACGGGGACGACGGAGTCACCTCGGCGCCTGGCGCGTTCGTGGATACGGGTTCGGCGACCGGCCCGACCGACCCGGCCGATCCGGCCGACCCCTCCGAGGGGGCCGGTTCCGCATCCGGCCCGGCCCCCATGTCCGACGCTCCCGGGGTTCCTGGAGCCCCCGCAGCTCCAGGAACCCCCGGTTCCGCCGTCTCCGGGTCCGCCGCCGGTCCCACCCGCAGGGTCGGCGTGGGGGCCGGGAACGCGACCTCGTGGAGAGCTGATTCCACCTCGTCCAGGCCCGGCCGTATCGACGGGTCCTTCTCCAGGAGGGCCGCCAGGATGTCGGTCAACGGGCCCGCCGCGGCGGGGAGTGCCGGCTCCTCGTAGAGGACCGCGTGCAGGGTCGCCAGGGTGGTGTCGCGGGAGAAGGGGGAGCGGCCGCCGAGGGCCGCGCAGAGCGTCGCGCCCAGGGACCAGATGTCCGACGGCGGCCCCTGGGGGCGGCCCGAGACCCGCTCGGGGGCCATGTAGTCGGGCGAGCCGACCAGCATGCCGACCATGGTGAGCGCCTTGGCGTCCTGCATCGCGGCGATGCCGAAGTCCGTGAGGACGATCCGGCGGCCGGTCCGGGAGCCGGACTCCACCAGGACGTTCCCCGGTTTGATGTCCCGGTGCAGCACCCCCCGCGCGTGCACCTGCCGCAGCGCCTCCACCAGGCCCAGGCCGAGCAGTGCCGTCGCGCGCGGGTCCAGCGCGCCGTCCTCCACCATCATCCGTTCCAGGGAGCGGCCCTTGACCAACTCCATGACGATCCACAGGCGTTCGCCCTCGTCCACGACGTCGTAGACCCGGACGACGTTCGGGTGGTCGATCCGGGCCGTCGCCCTGGCCTCGCGCAGGGTGCGCTCACGGCGGGTGCGGGTGTCCTCCGCGTCGAGGCCGTCGATCCGCATCTCCTTGACCGCGACCTGCCGGTCGAGCATCTCGTCGGCGGCTCGCCACACCCGCCCCATTCCCCCCTGGCCGATACTCTCGACCAGGCGATAACGCCCCGTCACCAGGAGCCCTGGAACTCCGCCGCGCCTCGCATTTCCCGTCTCTCCCGCATTCCCCGGCAATCCGCTGCACCCCCTCAACGATGTCCCGAGTGGAACACAATGGTCACACTTCGCGCCGTACCAGCATAGTGCGGAGAAATCTTGTGGTACCTCTTCAAGTACTGCGAATTCAGGCGCAGCCAAGGGGGACGAACATGAGTTCTCGTCGTATGACGACCATCGCCGGATCGCTGGTCACGGCATCCTTCTCGACGGTGATGATCTTGTCCTTCACCGCGAGCGCGGACGAAGGACCAGCAAGCAGCAAGGGGGGAAAGGCCGTTGACAAGGCGCCGGCCGGTGTGGAGCTGACGACCACACTGCCCGGCACGATCTCTGTCGACAACAGCTCGCAGAAGACCGATCTCACGGCCACCGTGAAGAACGACGGGAGCAAGGACAGCGGAAAGATCAGGCTTTTGGTCGTCGGTTTCGACGGCATGACGGTCAAAAACGTTCAAGGCTGCTCTCCGATCGAGAAAAAGGATCTACCGGAGGGTTCGAACAGCGGTTTCGCCTGCCCGATCGACAATCTCGCGGCCGGTAAGTCGAAGTCGTACGCCGTCGACGCGACATTCGATCTCGGCAAGACCGGAAAGATCTGTCTGCCGGTGCAGACCAGCGACGGGAAGAAGACGTTCTGGCAGCAGGGCCCGGTTCCGTTCGGTACGACGAACCCGTCGCCGAACGCCCCGGCCACCCCGCTGCTGCTGGGCACCGACAACAAGCCGGTGGCACCCGGCGGTGACACCCCGGGCGAACTGCCGAAGACGGGTGTCGGACGTGATCTGCTGCCCCTCGGGGCCGCGGGCGCGGCGCTGCTGGCGGCGGGCGCGGCGGGGCTGTGGTGGTCGCAGCGCCGACCGGAGGGCGGCACCGCCTGACGCGGAGCAGGAAATCCTCGGAGGCATAACCTGACGGAAACTGTCAGGTTATGCCTCCACCCTGTCCGGCATGAACACCTCGACCCACGACGAAGTCACCAGTTTCCAGACCGGTTTCGACCTGCGCCCCGACCACGTGGTCCCGGTGCGCACCAGCGAGGACGTGGTCGCCGCCGTGCGCCACGCGGCCGACGCACGGCTGCCGGTGACCGTGCTGGCCACCGGCCACGGACTGCCCGGCCCGGTGGAGGGCGGGGTCCTCATCAGCACCCGGCCCATGGACCGGGTGACCATCGACGCCGGGGCCCGTACCGCCCGCGTCCAGGCGGGGGTGCGCTGGCGTGACGTGGTGGCGGCCGCCGCACCGCACGGGCTCGCGCCGCTCAACGGTTCGGCGCCGGGCGTCGGTGCCGTGTCGTACACGCTCGGCGGCGGACTCGGCATCCTGGCACGGGAGTTCGGTTACGCGGCCGACCACGTCCGCTCCCTGGACGTGGTCACCGGGGACGGCCGACTGCGGCACGCGCCCCCGGGGTCCGAGCTGTACTGGGGCCTCCTCGGCGGCGGCCGCCGCCTCGGTGTCGTCACCGCACTGGAGATCGGGCTGGTCCCCGTGCGGACGCTCTACGGCGGTTCACTCTCCTTCGACGGCCGCGAGGTCGGTCCAAGGGCCCTGCTGGAGGCGTACGAGGAGTGGACCAGGACCGTACCGGACACGCTGACCTCGTCCTTCGCCGCCGTACCGTATCCGGACCTGCCCGCGCTGCCGCCGCACCTGCGGGGGCGGTACGTCGTCTCGGTCCGGGTCGCGTACACCGGCACCGACGGGGACCGACTCCTCGCCCCGCTGCGGGAGTTCGGGCCGGTGCTCGCCGACTCCCTGCGCGAGATGCCGTACGCCGAGAGCCACACCATCCACAGTGATCCGGACTTCCCGCACAGCTACTACGGGGACAGCGCGGTGCTGGGCGAGCTGGACGTGGCGCGGGCGGGTGAGCTGCTGGAGCGGACCGGGCCCGGCGCCGGCGCCATGGTGGTCGTACAGATCAATCATCTGGGCGGGGCGCTGGCGCGGCCGGCGCCGAACGCGGTGCCGTATCGCGAAGGGCGTTTCCTGGTACGGCTGTTGGCCATGGGCGGGCGGCAGCAGGCGCGTGCGGTGCTGGACCCGGCCTTCGCGCTGCTCGCGCCCCTCACCCTCGGCCGCAGCGTCAACTTCGCCTTCGGGGCCGGGGACCGGACCGCGGGGCTGTACGACGCCGGGACGGACAAGAGGCTCGCCGAGCTGGAGTCGCGGTACGACCCGGCGAGCCTGTTCCGCAGGGGTGTCAGCGCTTGAGGAGCTTCCAGGCCGTGGGCAGGAGACCCATCGCCAGGGCCGCCTTGAGGGCGTCGCCGAGGAGGAACGGGGTGAGGCCGGCCGCGATCGCGGCGGACGGCGACAGGTCGGCGGCGTAGGCGAGGTAGGGCACGCCGACGGCGTAGATGATCGCCTCGCCGACCAGCATGGTGCCGGCCGTCCGCCAGACATCGCGGTCGGCACCGCGGCGGGCCAGGGCACCGACCGCGGCCGAGGCCAGGATCATGCCGAGGATGTAGCCGAAGGAGACGGAGAACCCGGAGGTGCCCTGGGCGAACCACGGCACACCGGCGAGACCGGCCAGCGCGTACAGCGCGAGGGAGGCCACACCGCGGCGGGCGCCGAGGCTCGTGCCGACGAGCAGCGCGGCGAAGGTCTGGCCGGTCACCGGCACCGGGGAACCCGGCACGGGCACGGCGATCTGCGCGGCGAGACCGGTGAGCGCGGCGCCGCCGGCCACCAGCGCGAGGTCCCGCACGCGGGAGGCGGGGACCAGGTCGGCGAGGACCTGGCCGGTGCGGGCGGGGGCGACGGCGGTGCTCATGGGGACTCCGCGGGTGTGAACGACAGGGGACTCGGTGACGCTATCCCGGCGCCCTCCGGGCGATCACCGTCAACCGTCGACAAAGCCGGGAACAGGGGCTTGGTGGGCTCCGGACAAAGAGTGTGCGTTACACCCGGTCCGGCGTGACCCCTGTCACTGAGGTGGGGTGGCCGGGGCGACAGGGGCTCTGTTCACCCGGCTGTGGGGAACCACCAAACGAACCCTAGTGGTCTGGTCGGATTCACCCTTCCTGACCTACCCTTCCAGACATGGTCGCCCAGTCCCGGTACTTCTCCTCGCGTCGCCACGTCGATCTGGCACGCGTGGGCACGGCCGTCTGTCGCCGTCCGGAGTGAGACGGGCTCCGGCCCGCCTCACCCTCCGAGACGTGTCGGCCCCCCGTTCCCGAGGACGGTCCTCCATGCCCCGTACCGCGACACCCCCTGCCCCGACTCCCACCTCCCGGCGCCGCACGAGCGCCAGCGTCGTCCTGCGGTCCGTGCTGGAGCACGGGCCGGTGGCGCGCAGCACCATCGCCCGGCTGACCGGGCTGTCCCCGGCGTCCGTGACGGACTACTGCTCCCGCTTCACCGAGCTCGGTCTGATCCGGGAGTCGGAGACACCCCAGCGCTCCCAGGGTGTGGGCCGCCCCCATGTGCCCGTCGACCTGGACGACTCACGGTTCGTCGTGGGCGGCGTCCATGTGGCCGTCCCCTATACGACTGTCGCGCTGCTCGATCTGCGCGGCCGGGTGGTGGCCGTGCGGGAGCTGCGGCACGACGGCGCCGACGCCGCCACGATCCTGGCGCGGGCCGCCGCCGGGCTCACCGCGCTTCTGGAGCGGTCCCCGCGGCTGAGGTGCCTGGGGGTCGGCTTCGCGGCCGGCGGCTGGGTGGACCGGGACTCCGGGACCGTGGTCGAGCACCCCATGCTGGGCTGGCACGAGGTGCCGGTGCGGGAGCTGCTCGGCACCCGCACCGGCCTGCCGGTCCATGTGGACGGCCACGCGCGGGCGTTGGTCAACGCGGAGCGGCTGTTCGGGCGGGCCCGCGGCAGCCGGAGCATGCTGCATCTGTTCGTCGGCAACGTGGTGGACGCGGCGTTCGCCACCAACGACGAGGTGCACCACGGGCCGCGCTCCCAGGCGGGCGCTATCGCCCATCTGCCGGTGCCGGGCGGCACCGAGCCCTGCGACTGCGGGCGGACCGGCTGCCTCCAGGCCGAGTTGAGCGAGCGCACCCTGTGCCGGCGGGCCCGGCGGGCGGGGGTCACCGAGGGCGTGAACCCGATGCACGTGGTCACCGCCGCGGCCGCGGGCGATCCGGCAGCGCTGCGGCTGCTGGTGGAGCGGGCGAACGCCGTCGGGCGGGCGGCCCGGCTGCTGCTCGACGTGCTCAACCCGGAGACGGTCGTGGTGACCGAGGTCGGCATCCTGCACCGCGAGGACTGCCTCCTCGCCCTGCGCGAAGGAGTCGGCGACGACCGCGCGAGTTCCGTCGTCCCGTCGAGTTTTCCGGATTCCGTGCTCGCCGTGGCCGGCGGCTCGGTGGCGCTCGACGTGCTCTACCGGGATCCTCTGGCCGCGTGACCTGAGGCTATTTAATTCAGAAACTCCGAATGTTGACAGGGCTTCCGCGGAACGGCGAACATCCTGTTCATGAGCCCGAACCTGCACTGTCGCGCCCTTTGTTGCTGACACGTTGCCCCGTGTGACGCGCTCATTTCCCCTGCATGAACGCATTTCTCCGTGACTTTCTCCTGCACTGATTCAGGGAGCATTCCCATGCCCAATTCCCGCACGTCCGGCATCGACCGGCGGCTGTTCCTCTCCTCCGTCCTCGGGGCCGCGGCCGGTGTCGCCGGCCTCAGCGGCTGCGCCGGCAGCAGTGCCGCCGCCGACAGCAAGGACGCCCTGTCCGCCCCGCTCGCCGCCAAGGTCCCGGCCGGGACCGGCCTGACGGTCGCCTCATATCTGGGCACCCAGCAACTCCAACTGAAACTCGGCAAGTTGGGAACGCTTCCGTTCAAGGTGAGCTGGGCCAATATCGGGGCCGGCCCCGATGTCATCAACGCCTTCCGCGCGGGCTCCCTGGACGTCGGCAACAACGCGGGAATCCCGCCGATCCAGGCGCATTTCCAGAACTACGACGCGAAGATCGTCGCGATCAACATCACCCGAAAGCCGAACTACCTCTTCGCCACCAAGCCCGGCAGCGACATCCACACGGTCGACGACTTCAAGGGCAAGAAGCTCGCCTTCTCACAGGGACAGGCCCAGGGGGTCGTGCTGCTGCGTGCGCTGAAGAAGGCCGGGCTCTCCTACGACGAGGTGAAGCTCGTCCCGCTGACCAGCAACCAGTTCCTCACGGCCCTCCAGTCCGGCCAGGTGGACGTGGCCCCGCTCGCCAACAGCCAGGCGCCCGCCTACCTCAAGCAGTACGAGGCCAAGGGCGCCCGGTCCATCACCACCGACGTGGTCGACCTGCTCAACCTGCTGTGGGCGCCGACCTCGGTGCTGAGCGACCCCGCGAAGGCCGCCGCGGTCGCCGCCTACATCCCCTTCTGGGCCAAGGGCCAGGTGTGGACGTACGAGAACCCCGACATCTGGAACGAGGACTTCTACGTCAAGACGCAGAACCTGACCCTCGACCAGGCGAAGGCCGTCACCGCGCTCGCCAACAAGCCGCTGTTCCCGCCGAGCTGGGCCGAGGCGATCAAGTGGGAGCAGGAGACCGCGGACCTGCTGGCGGAGGGCGGCTTCGTGAAGAAGTTCGACGTCGGCGTGCTGTTCGACCACCGCTTCGAGGGCATCGCCGCGAAGGCCGTACCGGCGGAGTACCGGCGGTGAGCGCCGTGACCACGACGGTCGCCGTCGCCGCCCCCGAGGTGAGCAGCGAGGTCCGCAGGCGCCGCCGGCTCTCCCCCGGCAGGCGGCTGCCCGCCGCGCGGCTCGTCGGACCGCTCCTCTTCCTCGCCCTGTGGGCCGCCGCCTCCGCCGCGGGACGGCTCGACCCGGCCGCGATCCCCGCGCCCTGGACGGTGGTGAGGACCGGCGCCCACCTGTGGACCGCCGGGACCCTGCCCACCGACATCCTGACCTCGCTCCAGCGGGCCGCGTCCGGCTTCGCGATCGGTCTGACCGCCGGTGTCCTGCTGGCCCTGGCCGCCGGGCTCAGCCGGGTCGGCGAGGCGCTGATCGACGGGACGGTGAACCTCAACCGGGCGATCCCCACCCTCGGTCTGATCCCGCTGTTCATCCTCTGGCTGGGCATCGGCGAGTCCTTCAAGATCGCCATCATCGCGATCGTCGTCTACATCCCGATCTATCTGAACACCCACGCCGCGCTGGCCGGCATCGACCACCGCTTCGTCGAACTCGCCGAGGTCCAGGGGCTGTCGAGGTTCGCCTTCGTACGGCAGATCGTCATCCCCGGCGCGCTGCCCGGATTCTTCGTGGGACTCCGGCTCGGCGTCACCGGCTCCTGGCTGGGCCTGGTCGTCCTGGAGCAGATCAACGCCACCAGCGGACTCGGCTACATGATGTTCCAGGCCCAGAACTACGGCCAGAGCGATGTGATCCTCGTCGGTCTCGTCGTCTACGGCGTCTTCGGCCTGGCCTCCGACAGCGCGGTCCGTCTCATCGAACGGAGGGTGCTGTCATGGCGCCGATCACTGAGCAGCTGACCCGGCCCGCCGTACAACTGCGCGGTCTGACCCGGTCGTTCGACGGGCGCAAGGTCCTCGACGGCATCGATCTCGACATCCCGGCCGGACAGTTCGTCGCCCTGCTCGGGCACAGCGGCTCCGGCAAGAGCACGCTGCTGCGGGCGGTGGCCGGGCTGGACCACGAGGTGGCGGGCAGCGGACAGCTGACCGCTCCCGAACGGGTGTCCGTGGTCTTCCAGGACTCCCGGCTGCTGCCCTGGCGGCGGGTGCTGGACAACGTGCTGCTGGGCACCGACGGGGAGGAGCGGGGGCGCGAGGCGCTCGCCGAGGTCGGTCTGGCGGGACGGGAACGGGCCTGGCCGAACGAGCTGTCCGGCGGTGAGCAGCAGCGGGCCGCGCTGGCCCGGTCGCTGGTGCGGGAGCCGGAACTGCTGCTGGCCGACGAGCCGTTCGGGGCGCTGGACGCACTCACGCGGATCAAGATGCACGCGCTGCTTCGGGAGCTGTGGCAGCGGCATCAGCCGTCGGTGCTGCTCGTCACCCACGACGTGGACGAGGCGATCGTGCTCGCGGACCGGGTGCTGGTGCTGGAGGCCGGGCGGATCGTGGTCGACGAGGTCATCGATCGGGGCCGGCCGCGGGAGGAGTACCGGGTGCGGTTGCTGGCGGCGCTGGGGGTGACCGTCGGCTCCAGTGACTGACCGGGGCTGCCGCCCCGGACCCCGCTTCGGCCCTGAAGGGGCCTCGTCCTCAAGCGCCGGACGGGCTGAAGTTTCCGGACCCGGCGATCAGAAGCACCCCTCCCGTCTCCCGCAGCAAAGGAACCCCCATGCCCCGCCACCTCCACCTCAACGCCTTCCTGATGACCACCGGGCACCACGAAGCCTCCTGGCGATTGCCCGAGAGTGATCCGTTCGCCCATGTCTCGCTGGACCACTACGTGCGGCTCGCCCAGATCGCCGAGCGGGGGACCTTCGACTCGCTCTTCCTGGCCGACGGGCCGCAGTTGTGGAGCAGTCTCGCCCAGCGGCCCGCCGGTGCGCTGGAGCCGCTGACCCTGCTGACCGCGCTGGCGACGGCCACCGAGCACATCGGGCTGATCGCGACCGCGTCCACGTCGTACAACTCGCCCTACAACCTGGCCCGCAAGTTCGCCTCGCTGGACATCATCAGCGGAGGCCGGGCGGGCTGGAACATCGTCACCACGGCAGGCAAGGAGGCCGCCCGGAACTTCGGTCTGGAGCACGAGCCCGCGCACGCGGACCGGTACGCCCGCGCCGGTGAGTTCCTCGACGTCGCCCTCAAGCTCTGGGACAGCTGGGAGGACGACGCGATCGTCGGGGACAAGGCGGCCGGCGTCTGGGGCGACGACACGAAGATCCACCCGCCCCGCCACAAGGGGACGTACTTCAGCGTGGAGGGCGCGCTCAACGTCCCCCGCACACCGCAGGGTTACCCCCTGCTCGTGCAGGCCGGGTCGAGCGAGGACGGCAAGGAGTTCGCGTCCCGGTACGCGGAGGCCGTGTTCACCGCCCAGCAGACCATCGAGGACGCGCGGGACTTCTACGCCGACCTGAAGGCACGGACCGCGAGAGCGGGTCGCGATCCCGGGCACATCAAGGTGCTGCCCGGCATCGTCCCCGTCATCGGCGCCACCGAGGCCGAGGCGCTCGCGAAGGAGCAGGAGCTGGAGGACCACATCGTGCACCGGCACGGCGTGGACAACCTGGAGCGCCTGCTGCAACTCCCCGAGGGGACTCTGGAGTTGGACCGGCAGCTGCCCTCGGACCTGCCGCCCGAGTCCGCCGTCGAGGGGGCCAAGAGCCGGTACACGCTCATCGTGGAGCTGGCCCGGCGCGACCGGCTCACCGTGCGCCAGCTGATCGGGCGGCTCGGCGGCGGCCGCGGCCACCTCACCTTCGCCGGTACGCCCGAGCAGGTCGCCGACGCGATCGAGACCTGGTTCACACAGGGTGCCGCCGACGGCTTCAACATCATGCCGCCGGTGCTCCCCTCGGGCCTGGACGCCTTCGTCGACCACGTCGTCCCGATCCTGCGCACCCGCGGTCTGCTGCGCACCGAGTACGGACCGCGCCAGACCCTCCGGGAGCGCTACGGCCTCCCCCGCCCCGCCAACCAGCACGTCCAGCCCGTCTACGCCTAGGAAGGACCTCCCATGTCCGGTATCGAGATCCGCAAGGTCACCGCGCACATCGGCGCCCACGTCTCGGGTGTCGACCTCTCCAAGCCCCTCGACGAGGAGACGGCCACCGCGATTCGCGAGGCCCTCAACGCCCACAAGGCACTGGTCTTCAGCGACGTGAACCTCGACGACGCGGGCCAGCAGGCCTTCGCCCGGCACTTCGGGGAGCTCACCACCGCCCACCCGACCGTGCCCGCCGTGGACGGCGCCCCCAACGTCCTGCCCGTCGACAGCGAGGGCGGCCGGGCCGCCAACCACTGGCACACCGACGTCACGTTCGTCCTCAACCCGCCCCAGGCCAGCACCCTGCGCAGCCTGACGATCCCGCCGTACGGCGGCGAGACCCTGATCGCCAACTCGGCCGCCGCCTACCGGGATCTCCCGGAGCCCCTCAGGCGCCTCGCCGACGACCTGTGGGCCGAGCACACCAACGACTACGACTACGCCGTGCCGGAGGAGACCCTGGACGAGGAACAGGCCGCCCGCCGCGCCCAGTTCACCTCGATCACGTACCGCACCGCCCACCCGGTGGTCCGTGTGCACCCGCTGACCGGTGAACGCGGGCTGTTCATCGGCGGGTTCGCGCAGCGGATCGTGGGCCTGTCGACCGGCGAGTCCCGCAAGCTGCTCGACATCCTCCAGTCGTACGTGACCCGGCCGGAGAACCTGCTGCGCCACCGCTGGTCGGAGAACCAGCTCGTCCTCTTCGACAACCGCATCACCCAGCACTACGCCGTCGACAACTACGACGGTCTGCCGCGCCGACTGCACCGGGTGACCGTCGCCGGGGACATCCCGGTGAACATCGAGGGCAAGGAGAGCTACTCGATCCAGGGCGACGCCTCGTACTACACAGCCGTAGCGGCGTAGTCACAGCCGGTGCCGGACACGTCCGCATGATGGGCGGTCTCCCCTCTGACCAGGGGGGACCGCCCAGACTGTGGGCGTTTTTGCCGTCTCACGCACTGGACGAACCGCGCCCATGCCCAGCACCACGGCCACGACTCCACAAGGGTCCGCCGCCTCGCTCTCCCACGGCCTCAAGCAGCGCCATCTGTCGATGATCGCCCTCGGCGGGGTCATCGGCGCCGGACTGTTCGTCGGTTCCGGCGCGGGGATCGCCGCCGCCGGCCCGTCGATCGTCCTCGCCTACACGCTCTCCGGCCTCCTCGTGATGCTGGTCATGCGGATGCTCGGCGAGATGTCGGCCGCGTACCCGTCGTCGGGCTCCTTCTCCGCCCACGCCGAGCGGGCCATCGGCCCCTGGGCCGGGTTCACGGCCGGGTGGTCGTTCTGGGTGCTGCTCTGCACGGCCGTGGGCCTGGAGGGCATCGGCGCCGCGAAGATCGTGACCGGCTGGCTCCCCGGGACCCCGGAGTGGGCCTGGGTCGCCCTGTTCATGCTGGTCTTCTGTGCCACGAACCTGGCCGCGGTGAAGAACTTCGGCGAGTTCGAGTTCTGGTTCGCCGCCCTGAAGGTCGGTGCGATCGGCCTGTTCCTGGTCCTCGGGGTCCTGGCGATCGCCGGCGTCCTGCCCGGCACTCACTCCCCCGGCACCGCCAACCTCACCGGCCGGGGCGGCTTCTTCCCCGGCGGCGGCGAGGGCCTGGTCGTCGGCCTGCTCGCCTCGGTCTTCGCGTACGGCGGCCTGGAGACGGTCACCATCGCGGCCGCCGAGTCCGAGGACCCGGTGCGCGGAGTGGCGAGCGCGGTCCGTACCGCGATGTGGCGGATCGGGCTGTTCTACATCGGCTCGATGGCGGTCATCGTCACCCTGGTCCCGTGGGACTCGAAGGCCGTCGTGGAGAAGGGCCCGTACGTCGCCGCCCTCGACGAACTGGGCATCCCGGGGGCGGGGCAGCTGATGAACGTGGTGGTGCTGGTGGCCCTGCTCTCCGCGATGAACGCCAACGTCTACGGCTCCTCGCGCATCGCCTACTCGCTCGTCGCGCGCGGTCTGGGCCCGCAGGCGCTCGGCCGGGTGTCCAGCGGTGTCCCGCGGATCGCCGTGCTGGTCTCCTGCCTGTTCGGCTTCGGCTGTGTGCTGCTGAGCCACTGGCGGCCCGACGACGTCTTCCCCTGGCTCCTCAACATGATCGGCGCGGTCGTCCTCGTCGTCTGGACCCTGGTCGCCGTCTCCCACCTGCGCCTGCGCCGGTCCCGGAGCTTCCCCGTCCTCACCTGGGCCGCCCTGGCGGGCATGGCGGCGATCCTCGTGCTGATGGCCCGGGATCCGGACACCCGAGTGCAGTTGTACGCGACGGGCGCGATGACCCTGGTACTGGCGGGCGTCGGATACGCGCGACAGAGGGCACTTTCTGTTGCTAGCGTGTAGTTGCAATCTACTTGCAATAAGGCGCCCGGCCTCGTGATCGTCTTCTCACCCTTCACGACGGCGGGCGGAATGGCGGATGCCCCCGCGAGGACGTGACTCGCGGGGGCATCCGATTCCGTCAGGGCTTTCGCCCGACGCCTCCGTGCTGGCCGATCGGGGCCGGTGCCGTGTCGCCGTCCGGGCGCCACAGCGGGACCGACACCACACCGGGGTCGACGAGTTCCAGTCCCTCGAAGAACGCCTCGATCTGGTCGACCGGGCGCAGGAAGTAGGGAACCGCACCCGTCTCGTTGTAGGCGTCCTGCGCCTGTTCGTAGTCCGGGTCGGTGCCGCGCGAACCGTCGTTGACACAGAGGTAGCTGCCGGACGGCAGCCCCGCCAGCAGCCTGCGGACCAGGTCCCGGGCCAGGTCGTAGTCGGCGACATGGCCGAGGAGACCGCTGAGGATCAGGGCCGTGGGCCGGGTGAGGTCGAGAGTCCGGGAGGCCGCTTCGAGGATCTTCTCCGGCTCGTAGAGGGTCAGGTCCTCGTACGCCGTCTCGCCCTCCGGGGTGGAGGTGAGCAGGGCGCGGGCGTGGGCGAGGACCAGCGGGTCGTTGTCGACGTAGACGATCTTCGACTCGGGGGCGCTGCGCTGGGCGACCTCGTGGGTGTTGTCGACCGTGGGCAGTCCGGTCCCGACGTCCAGGAACTGGCGGACGCCCGCCTCCTCGACCAGGTACCGGATGCTGCGCCCGAGAAAGGCGCGGCTGCTGCGGGCGATGGTGACGATGCCGGGGAAGACGGCGGTGTAGGCGTCGCCCGCCGCCTCGTCGACCGGGTAGTTGTCCTTCCCGCCGAGCCAGTAGTTCCAGATCCGGGCCGAATGCGGCACCGAGGTGTCGATCTCCGTCATGGTCCTATCGTGCTACGACCGGTCCTGCTCGCACGGCACATTGAGCGAGAGAAGTGCGGCGGATCCGTCCTTGTCGAGCCGGAGTTCGGTGATCGCCGCGTTGCGCAACCGCGGGAACACTCTGCGGTACTCCCCGACCGGGATCGACAGCAGGGTGCACAGCACCAGCCGCAGCAGGGTGTTGTGGGCGACGACCAGGACCCGCTCGCCGGGATGGGCCGCGGCGATGCGGCGCAGGGCCGCGGTGCCGCGGGCGGCGGCTTCGCGGGGGTCCTCCGCGCCGGGGAACGGATACGTCACCGGGTCCGCCCGGAACGCCTCGGCCGCGTCAGGGACTTCGGCGGCGAACTCGTTGAGGGTACGGCCCTCCACCACCCCGAAGTCGCACTCTCTGAGGTCGGGTTCGCGGTGCGGTTCTCTGCCGAGGGCGCGGGCGGCCGGTTCCGCGGTGGCGATCGCCCGGGAGAGGGGCGACGTCCAGATCGCGTCGGGGCGGTGGGTGGTGGCCCATCTCCCGAGTGCCTGTGCCTGTTCGCGGCCCTCGTCGGTGAGGCCGATGTCGCTGACGCCGGCGTAGCGGTTCTCGGCGTGCCAGATCGTTTGGCCGTGGCGGGTCAGTAGGAGGGTGGTGCTCATGGCTTGGTCCCGTCGTCGTGTGCGGCGCCGTTGTGGCTGGTCGCGCAGTTCCCCGCGCCCCTAAGTCAGTTCAGTTGGCTGTGCGCATGCGCCGCGACCGGTGTTGGGAGCCAGCCTCGCTCGGTGAGTTCGTCGAGGAGGCGGGCGTACGGCTCGGCGAACAGGGCTGTGCGGCCCGGGCGTGGTTCCAGGTAGGTGCGGATGCGGACCATGCCCTCCGCCAGGTCCGGCAAGGGCTCCCCCGTGACGCCGTGGGCCGCCAACGCGGCCATTCCCAGGGCCGGTTCGGTCTGTTCCGGGATTCGGGCCGGGCGGCCCAGGATGTCGACGCGGAGTTGGTTCCAGTAGGCGCTGCGGGCGGCACCGCCGGTGAAGGTGAGCGGTCCGTCCAGCGGGGCGCCCAGGTGGTGGAGGTAGTCGAGGCAGAGCCGCTCGGCGAGGGCCACGCCCTGGAGCAGGCCGGCCCAGCGATCCGCGTCGTCGGCCGGGGTGCCGAGGGTGAGGGCGGTGGCGTCCGGGGCGCGGAAGGGGAACCGCTCCCCGCGTGACACCAGCGGGTAGGTGATCGCGCCGGAGGGCTCGAACGCGGCCGCCCGCTCGTCCATGGCCACGGGGTCCAGGTCCGCCGGGAGGGCGCCCGCGCCCACGCTCGACGCCCCGCCCGGCAGCCAGGTCCCGTCCGGCGCGCGGTGGTTGTAGACCACGCCGGTGGGGTCGCGGACCGGTTCCGGGGCGGCCCCCTTGAGGACGAGGGTGGTGCCGAGCACCGAGTTCCAGGAGCCGGGCCGCAGCGCGCCCGCCGCGATCTGGGCCGCGCAGCCGTCGGTCATCCCGGCGACGACCGGGGTCCCGGCGGGGATGCCGGTGGCCTCGGCGGCGGCCGGGCAGACCTCGCCGAGCCGGGTGCCGGGGCGGACCACCTCGGGGAGATCGAGGGCGAGGTCCGGCCAGGCGTCGCGCTCGAGGTCGTAGCCCGTCTTCAGGGCGTGGCTGGAGTCGGTGGGCACCGGTCGGCCGACCAGCCGGGCGGTGACGGTGTCGGGCTGATGGGTGACCCTGCCCTTGCCGTGGGCGGCGACGAGCCACAGCGCCTTCGGCAGCGCCCAGGTGTCCTGGACCGCGAGGCCCGCCGCACGCAGCGCGGCCGCCTCGGTCGCCGCGCGGGCGTCGTCGTACATGAGCGCGGGGCTCGTCGGCCGGCCCTGCGGGTCCGTCAGCAGGACCGTGCCGGACGTCCCGCAGACCGCGAGCCCTCCGACGTGTACGCCCGATTGGGTGAGGAGTGCGGAACGGGTCGCCGTGCGGACCGCCTCCCACCACTCCCCCGGGTCCTGCTCGTGCCGCCCGCCCTCGCGCCGGCCGCCGAGCGGGGCGGAGCCCCGGCCCAGCACGGTTCCGGCGGCCGTGACCAGCAGCGCGCGCACGCTCTGTGTGCCGAGGTCGATCCCCAGCCACGCCGTCTCGTTCTCGTCGGTCATCCCAGCCATCTCCGCCCTGCCGGCACCTCCCACCCGCACGGGGTCTATGCGTACCCCGGACGCGCGGCTCAACATCGTGACAGTGAAGCGACGATCCGGAGGTCGACGATGACCCTGAGGACCGATCCCGTCCGTGTCGTGGCGGCCGGCGACCACTTCGTACTGCCGCGGCTGATCGCCGGGGCGGTCGAGGCCGAGCTGGGCGACCTCGCCGTGCGGACCACGGAGTTGACGCTCGGCTGGCCCCTCGAACCCTTCGGGCCCGTCTCCGAGGTGACGGAGGCGAGCGACGCCGAGGACGAGCTGATCGAGGCGCTGGACGGCGCGGAGGTCCTCGTCACCCAGATGGGCCCCGTCACCGAGCGCGTGCTGAACGCCGCCGACCGGCTGAAGCTGGTCGTGGTGTGCCGGGGCGGGCCGGTCAACGTGAACCTCGACGCGGCCAAGGCCCATGACGTACGGGTGTGCTTCGCGCCCGGGCGCAACGCCGCCGCCACCGCCGAGTTCACCGTCGGCATGCTGCTCGCCGCCCTGCGCCGCATCCCGCAGGCCCACGATCTCCTCGCCGCGCAGGGCAGTTGGGAGAGCGGTGCCGCCTACTACACGTACGAGCGCAGCGGCCTGGAGCTGGAGGACCTGCCCGTCGGGCTCGTCGGCTACGGCGCCGTCGGCAGCCGGGTCGCGCGCGTGCTGTGCGCCTTCGGCGCGCAGGTCATGGTGTACGACCCCTATGTGCGCGGCGAGATCCACGGCCTGCGGGTGAACTCCCTGGACCACCTCCTCGCCCGCTCCCGGGCCATCACCCTGCACGCCCGGCTCACCGCCGAGACCCGCGGTCTGATCGGCGCGCGCGAGCTGGGGCTGCTGCCCGAGGGGTCGGTCGTGGTGAACGTGGCCCGCGGCCCGCTGATCGACGAGAGCGCCCTGTGCGACGCCCTGGAGGCCGGCCGGGTGTCGGCGGCCGCCCTCGACACCTACGAGCTCGAACCGCTGCCCGCGGACTCCCGGCTGCACGCCCTGGCCGACCGGGTCGTCCTGACCCCGCACCTCGGCGGGGCGAGCCGGGCGGTGGCGGAGAAGGCGGCGAGGATCGCGGCGGAGGAGGTGGGCCGCTGGGCGCGCGGGGAGCGGTTGGCGCACTGCCTGACCTGACGGCCGTAGAAGGGAATCCGTATGTACGTCGGTATCGATGTGGGCACGTCCGTCGTCAAGGCCGCCGCCTTCGACGGTGCGGGTCGCCAACTGGCCGTCGAGTCGCGCCCGGTGGAGCTCTCCCTGCACGGCGGCTTCGTCGAGCAGGACATGACCGAGGTCTACGACGCCGTCGTCGACGTCCTCGGCAAGCTGACCGCGCGGGTGCCGGAGCCGGTGGAGCTGGCCGGGCTGACCGGGCAGGGCGACGGCGTCTGGCTGGTCGACGAGGAGGGGCGGCCGGTGCGGTCCGCGGTGTCCTGGATGGACGGGCGGGCGCACGAACTGCTCGACCAGTGGCTCGCGGACGGCACCTTCGAGACGGTGTTCCGGCGGACCGGCGGTGCGATGTTCCCGGGCTCACCGGGACCGCTGCTGGCCTGGCTGGACCGGTACGACCCGAAGTCCCTGGACGCCGCCGCGGCCGCCGTGTACTGCAAGGACATGGTCTTCCAGCGGCTGACGGGCGCCGCGCGGGCCTCGACGGATGTGTCGGACGCGTCGATGCCGTTCATGGACCCGCGGACCCGGACGTACGACAACCGGGTCGTGGAGCTGCTGGGGCTGACCCGTCGGCGGGGACTGCTGCCGCCCATCGGCGACCCTCTCGCCACCGGCCACGCGCTCGGCGAGGGGCTGTCGGCCGGGACGCGGATCTCCAACGGGCCGTACGATCTGCCGGCCTGTGCGCTGGGGGCGGGGGTCACCGAGCCGGGGGACGGTCTCCTCATCGTGGGGACCTGTCTCGCCGCGCTGGTCGCGACGACCGAGCTCGACCTGAGCGGTGAGCCCGCCGGGCTGTACATCTCCACCGACCGGCACGGGCATCGGCTGCGGGCCATGCCGGCGATGGTCGGTACCGCCGCGCTGGACTGGGTGCTGTCGACGACGGGGGTGACGCATGCGGAGGTGGACGGGTTGCTGGCGTCCACTCCTCCGGGGGCGCGCGGGGTGCGGGTGCTGCCGTACTTCGCTCCCTCCGGGGAGCGGGCTCCGTTTGTCGAGCCTCATCTGCGGGCCGAGCTGAGCGGGGTCTCGCTGGAGACGACGCCTGCGGATCTGATCCGGGCGACCTGTGAGGGGATCGGGTATGCGGCTCGGCACTGTCTGGAGGCGGCCGGGCTGACGGGGTCGTTGGCGGTGTGCGGTGGCGGGACCCGTAGTTCCGCGTGGATGCAGTTGCTGGCGGATGTGCTCGGGCGGCCGCTTCGGGTCGTCGAGGGGGAGGTGGGGGCTCGGGGGGCCGTGTTGGCTGCGGCGGAGCGGTTCGGGGTTTCGCTTGATGCCGGGGTGTGGACCGAGCCTACGGCCGTTGTTGAGCCGGATCCTGGGCGGTCCGCGTACTACTCCAAGGGGTTCCAGGAGCATTTGGGACGGTTGGATGTGGCTCGGGAGGCGGCCGGACGTTAGCTGCGGGTTTCGTCGTGGCTTGTCGCGCAGTTCCCCGCGCCCCTGGGTGGGCTGGAGTGCACGGTGTTCATGCGGTGCTCGAATTGTGGTGGGTCGCTTCAGGAGTTCCGGGCGCTCACCGACGAGGAGCAGAAGTTCGTCCGGGAGCACAAGCCCAAGCACACTCGCCTGGGCTCGTACTACCGGTGTGCCCGTGAAGGGTGTCTTCGGTATCAGCGGCTCGGGAATCAGAACGACGGGGGTTCCTTCCCCGAGCCGGAGAAGTGACTACAGGTTGCTGAAGTCCGGGCCCTTGGTGCGGGTGCGCTTGATCTCGTAGAAGCCCGGGACCGAGGCGACCGCCACGGTGCCGTCCCAGAGGCGGGCCGCCTCCTCGCCCTTGGGGGCCGGGGTGACGACCGGGCCGAAGAAGGCGATCTGCTCGCCGTCGGCGCCGGGGACCGCGATGACCGGGGTGCCGACGTCCTGGCCGACCTTGTCGATGCCCTCCTTGTGGGAGGCGCGCAGCTCGGCGTCGAACTCGAAGTCCTTCTGGTCGAAGTACTCGATCAGGTCGGCGGGCAGGCCGACTTCGGCGAGGGCGCCCTCGACGGCCTCACGGGTCGGGCCCTGGCCCTCGTTGTGGATCCGGGTGCCGAGCGCGGTGTAGAGCGGGCCGAGGATGTCGGAGCCGTGCTTCTGCCAGGCGGCGGTGACCACCCGGATCGGCTGCCAGGCCTTGGTCTCCAGGAGCTCGCGGTACTCCTCGGGCAGTTCGTCGATCTTCGGCTCGTTGAGCACGGCCAGGCTCATGATGTGCCAGTGCACCTCGATGTTCCGGACCTTCTCGACCTCCAGGACCCAGCGGGAGGTCATCCAGGCCCAGGGGCACAGCGGGTCGAACCAGAAGTCGACGGGGGTCTTGCCGGAGGCGTTCGCGGTCTCGGACATGGGTCTCCTAGAAAAGTGTTCGTTTCCACCGCCAACACCGTCGCTCGCCCACCCCATTCCCGGCTGACCGATGTCAGGGGCACATGGCAGGATCGGGCCTGTCCGCATGCTGAGCACCATCCGAGGGAGCATCGCCCGTGCCCGGTGAGAATCTGTCCCGTGACGAGGCCCGGGAGCGGGCCGCCCTGCTGTCCGTCGACGGGTACGACGTGTCCCTCGACCTGCGCTCGGCGGTCGGCGACCAGGCCGGGGACGGCCCGCGCACCTTCCGGTCCGTGACCACGATCCGCTTCCGGTGCAACGAGCCGGGGGCCACCAGCTTCGCGGACCTGATCGCGCCGAGCGTGACCGCCGTCTCGCTGAACGGCCGGGACCTCGACCCGGGCGAGGTCTTCGACGGCTCGCGGATCGCCCTGGAGGACCTGGCCGCGGACAACGAACTGGTCGTCGACGCCCAGTGCGCCTACTCCCGCACCGGCGAGGGCATGCACCGCTTCGTCGACCCCGAGGACGGCGAGGTCTACCTCTACACGCAGTACGAGCCGGCCGACTCCCGCCGGGTCTTCGCCAACTTCGAGCAGCCGGACCTGAAGGCGCCGTACCGCTTCGAGGTGCGGGCCCCCGAGGGCTGGACGGTGTGGAGCAACGGCGCCGGGACCCTGACGGACGGCGTCTGGCGGTTCGCGGAGACCAAGCCGATCTCGACGTACATCACCTGTGTCGTGGCGGGCCCCTACCACTACGTGACGGATTCCTACTCCCGGGTGCTGGAGGACGGCTCGACCCTGGAGATCCCCCTCGGCGCCCTCTGCCGCAAGGGGCTCGCCCCCTACTTCGACTCCGACGACGTGTTCCTCGTCACCAAGCAGGGGCTGGACTTCTTCCACGAGCACTTCGACTACCCGTACCCCTTCGGGAAGTACGACCAGGCGTTCGTGCCGGAGTACAACCTCGGCGCGATGGAGAACCCGGGTCTGGTGACCTTCCGCGAGGAGTTCATCTTCCGGGGCAAGGTCACGAAGGCGTCCTACGAGGGCCGGGCCAACGTCATCCTGCACGAGATGGCTCACATGTGGTTCGGCGACCTGGTCACCATGGTGTGGTGGGACGACCTGTGGCTGAAGGAGTCCTTCGCGGACTTCATGGGCACCTTCGCCAATGTCGGCGCGACCCGCTTCAAGGACGCCTGGATCACCTTCGCCAACCGCCGCAAGGCCTGGGCCTACCGCGCCGACCAGCTGCCGTCCACGCACCCGATCACCGCGGACATCCGCGATCTCCAGGACGCCAAGCTCAACTTCGACGGCATCACCTACGCCAAGGGCGCCTCGGTCCTCAAGCAGCTCGTGGCGTACGTCGGCCAGGACGCGTTCCTGGAGGGGGCCCGGCGCTACTTCAAGCGGCACGCGTACGGCAACACGCGCCTCGGTGACCTGCTGTCGGTCCTGGAGGAGACCAGCGGCCGCGACATGGGCGCGTGGGCGCGGTCCTGGCTCCAGACGGCCGGGGTCAACTCGCTGACCCCGCAGGTGCTGCTGTCCAGGGAAGGGCTCGTGGACGAACTCGCGGTCGTGCAGGAGGCCGCCGAGTCGCACCCCGAGCTGCGGCCGCACCGGGTCGCGGTGGGGCTGTACCGCCGTACGCCCGAGGGGGCCCTGGAGCGGTACGCGCGCGCCGAGGTGGACGTCGACGGGCCGCGCACGGTCGTGGTGGAGCTGGCCGGTGCCGAGGCGCCGGAGCTCGTGCTGGTCAACGACGACGACCTGACGTACTGCAAGACCCGCTTCGACGCGGGCTCCCTGGAGACCCTGAAGTCCGGGCTCGGCTCGGTGTCCGATCCGCTGGCCCGGGCCCTGTGCTGGTCCGCGCTGTGGAACATGACGCGGGACGCGCTGCTGCCGGCCCGGGACTTCGTGGAGCTGGTGACGCGGTTCGCGGGGCGCGAGTCGGACATCGGTGTGCTCCAGATGCTGCACGCCTGGGCCGATTCGGCGGTCACGTTCTACGCGGCCCCCGACTGGCGTCCGCACGGGGCGGCGCTGCTCGCCGAGTGCGCCGAGCGCGAGCTGCTGGAGCGGGCCGAGCCGGGCAGCGAGCACCAGCTGGCGTGGGCGCGGTTCTTCGCCCGCACGGCCGAGGACGCGGGCGGCTTCGACATGCTGCGGGGGCTGCTGGACGGCACCACGACCGTGCCGGGTCTGGAGGTCGACCAGGAGCTGCGGTGGGCGTTCCTGGAGCCGCTGGTCGTGCACGGGCTCGCCGGTGAGAAGGAACTGGAGGCGGAGCTGGCCCGTGACGACACCGCGTCCGGCAAGCGCCACCAGGTGCGGTGCCTGGCCGCGCGGCCGTCGGCGGCGGTGAAGGCGCAGGGCTGGGCGCAGGTCGTGGAGTCGGACGCGCTGTCCAACGCGCTGGCCGAGGCCACGATCGCGGGCTGGGGTCAGCCGGTCCAGCGGGAGCTGCTCGCCCCCTACACGGAGAAGTACTTCGCGGCGCTCACCCGGATCTGGGGGGACCGTTCCATCCAGATCGCGATGAACATCGTCTCGGGGCTGTTCCCCTCGCTCCAGGACTCGGAGGCCACGCTGGACGCGGCCGACGCGTGGCTCGCGGCGCACGAGGACGCGGCGCCGGCGCTGCGGAGGCTGGTGCTGGAAGGGCGGGACGATCTGGCGCGGACGCTGCGGGGTCAGGCGTGCGACGCGCAGGCCGTCAATCAGGGCTGACCTCTGGCCCAAGCTTGAGCGTCGGGTAGCCGTTACGAAATTCGTGTCATAGCGGCCGTAACCCCTGGTCCCACCCGAATGGACCAGGGGTTTTCGCTGCCTACTCGGCATCCGAACACCCGTCCTTTAGTGCTGTCTTGTCCGTATTTGTCGACGAGCGTGTAACAGCGGTTAGCGGGCCGATCAGGTGCGGGAATCTCCGCTGCATGAACCACAACACCCCGGTCCCCCCGCTCTCCCCCCGCCCCCTGCGCCACCTCGCCGAGGTGCACCGCCGTGTCATGACGGCCGGCCGCCTCCGTACGCAGGGCGTCTCGGCCGCCGAAGCCAACGAGCAGTGCCGGCCCGGCGGCCCCTGGCAGCAGCTCCTCCCGGGCGTCTTCCTGCTCCACCCGGGCCCGCCGACCAGCGAGGAGCGGCTGCACGCGGTGCTGATGTACGCGGCACGGGAGCGCGGCGCCGGGGTGCCCGCCCAGCCGGGCGCCGAGGACCCGCACCGGCCGGTGTACGCCGAGGCGATGATCACGGGCCTGGCGGCGCTGACCCTGCACGGTTTCAGCTCGACCCCGCCGCTGCTCTCCCTGGACCGGATCGATGTGCTGGTGCCCCGGATGCGCCGGCTGCGCTCGGCGGGCGGCGCGCGGATCGTGCGCACCTCGGCCCTGCCGGCCGCCGAGCAGGTCACCGGCGTCCCGGTCGCGCCGGTCCCGCGCGCCCTCGCGGACGCGGTCACCGAGCTGACGGACGCGGGCGCGGTACGCCGGCTGCTGACCGAGGCGGTGCGCGGCGGCCACTGCGAACCGGCCGCCGTGGTCAAGGAGTTGAACAACGCCAAGCTGCTGGGCCGCCCGCACGTGGTGGACGCGGTGGACTCCCTGCTCGCCGAGGGCCGCGCCATCGCGGAGGACCGCCTGTACCGCATGGTCCAGGAGTACGGCCTGCCCGACCCGGTCTGGAACGTCGACCTCCGGCTCCCGGGCGGGCCGCACCTGGGCGGCCTGGACGCGTACTGGCCCGAGCAGGCGGTGGCGCTGGAACTCGACACCCGGGCACCCCGCCAGGGCGACCGGCAGGACGACGACGCCCTGTGGTCCGAGTACGCGCGCAAGCGCGAGCACCTGGAGCGGCTCGGCATCACGGTCGTGCACATCACCCCGCGCAAGCTCCGCGACGCGATGGAACAGCAGGCCACGGTCGTCCGTACGGCCCTGATGGCCTCCGGCGACCGGGATCCCGCGGCCTATGTCGTGGTCCTGCCCCGGTAGTGACGGACCGGGGAGGGATCAGGAGGGGAGAGGAGGGGCCCACCGGGACTGGGGAACCGGGGCCCCTCCTCGTCGTGCGCCCCGGGTCTAGAACGGCTCCGGCAGTGCCGGGCGGATGGCGCTCGCGGCGGCGCGGTCCAGCAGGGCCGCGTACGACGCGATCATTCTCGTACGGCTGAAGCGTTCCCGGCTCGCCGCGAGGGCCGGGGCGAGGTCGGCGCGCGAGGCCACCGCCCGCGACCAGGCCGCCGCGATCTCCTCGGGGTCGGGGGCGGTGATCAGACCGAGGCCCGCGACGATCGCGGCGCTGTCGCCGACGTCCGTCGCCACCGGGATCGCGCCGCACATCATGCCCTCGATGAGGCACAGCGGGGCCGCCTCGCCCCACGCGGAGGTGAGGGCGACGACATCGGAGGCGGCGTACAGCATCTCCATGTCCCGGCGGACGCCGAGCGGCCGCAGCCCCCGCTCCGCGAGTCCCTCGGCTCCCGCGAACGCCGTCGCGATGTCGGCGGCGAGGCCGGGGTTCTCCGCCGTCATGCCCGCCCCGCACAGCAGCACCTGTCCGTCCGGGACGCGGGCGAGCCAGGCGCGGGCGGAGGCGAGCAGCAGGGGGACGTTCTTCATGCCGTCGTAGCGGGCGGCGAAGACGACCACGGGGGTCGCGGGGCCGATGCCGAGCTCCGCGCGCAGGACGCGGCGGCGGGCCGCGTCGGGGCGGAAGCGGGACAGGTCGACGCCGTTGGGGATCACGTGGAGCAGGTCGGCGGGGACGCCGGCGGCCTGGTAGGCGGCGCGCGTCGACTCGGCGCAGCAGACGCAGGCCACGACCTTGCCGTCGGCGATGGCGGCCTTCAGCTCGTCGAGGGCGGTGCCCTGGTTCTCCGGGTCGGAGCGGTGCAGACAGACCACGACCGGGCGGCGCGGCAGGCCCGCCTGGTTGAGCAGCGCGAGCGGCTGCTCCTTGAGGGAGAGGACGACGTCCGCGCCGGCCGCCGCCCGGGCCGTTTCGGCCAGCTCCGGGCCGGTGAAGTCGGCCGAAACGCCGGTGCCGCGGTAGGTGCGGCCGAGGGAGGTGACCCCCACGCCGGCCGCGGTCAGCGCCCGGTAGCAGGTGTCGTCCGTCATCCGCTGCCGGGTCGCCTCCCGGTGCACCTCGCCGTGCAGGCTCAGCACCTGGTGGTGCTGGCCGCCCTCGGCGAGGCCCAGCACGATGTCGCTGTGGACGATCCGGGCCCCACCGGAGAAGAACCCCTCGTAGACCGACAGCACTCGCAGTTCGTGTCCCGTACGCACACGACCACCCGCCTTGGACAAAAATCGAGCCATCCCCGTCAAGTGCGGGCTAGCCGATATGAGGCGGTACAGACGTTACGTCCGGATGAACTGCGTGCTTCGGGCCGGGGTCGGGGCGCCTACCTGCCGCAGAACTCCGCCTCGATCACCGCGTCGGTGTCCCCCGACCAGTCGCCGTTGAAGTTGAAGGCGAGGGAGTGCCGGCCGTCGGCCGTGGTCACGGCCACGGAGTTGGAGCCGTGGATGCCGCCGTCGTGGCCCCACACATGGACCCCGCAGCCGAGCTCGCGGTCGATGAGCCCGAGGCCGTAGCCGGCGTTCGGGATCCCCTCGACGGTCACCGTGGTCTTCATCTCCTTCAGCTGCTTCGGCGGCAGCAGCCTGCCCTTCAGCAGGGCCGAGTAGAAGCGGTCGAGGTCGGCCGAGTCGGAGATCATCTCGCCCGCCGAGGAGGCCAGCGAGGGGTTCAGCCCGGTGACGTCGTACGTCGGTCCGGTCGCCGTCTCGGCGAGCTTGGAGTAGGCCCGGCTGCTGGGCCGCGGGACGGTGACACGGGTGCCGGGGACCGAGGTGGCGGTGAGGTGGAGGGGCTCGATGACCCGGTCCCGGATCTCCTCGCCGTACGACCGCCCGGTGACCTTCTGGATCACCATGCCGGCCAGCACGTAGTTGGTGTTGGAGTAGTTCCAGGAGGTGCCCGGGGCGAAGTCCGGCCGGTGGGCCATGGCGACGGCGACGAGCTGCGCGGGCGTCTTCGTGTCGTACCGGTGCCGGAAGAAGCCGTCCTTGAGGAAGTACGTCCGCCCGAACGTGTCGTCGGCGGTGTAGTTGAAGATCCCGCTGGTGTGGTTGAGGAGCTGCCGGAGCGTGATCCTGCTGCCGTCGTGGCCGTGGCCGTGGACCACCCCGGGCAGCCACTTCTCCACCGTGTCGTCGAGCGACAGCCGTCCCTCCGCCTCCAGTTGGAGCACGACGGTGGAGACGAAGGTCTTGGTGATGGAGCCGACGCGGTAGCGGTCGTCCGCCGAACGCGGGGCGTGCGTGCGGAGGTTGCCCACCCCGGCGGTGGTCGACCAGGTGCTCCGGCCGTCCTTCGCGGTGAGCGTCACCCCGGGCACGCCGTCCCGCACCGCGGCGCGGACGGCCTGCAGGGTGGCCCCGTGGGTGTCGGTCCCGGCCGCCATCGCGGGGGCGGCCAGGGCGGTCGTGAGCGCCACGGCACTCGCCCCGACCACCACAGTCGTACGTACGGTCATGTCTTCCCCCTGTTCCGGCACGCTCGGCGAGCGTGATCGGCGGGAGAGACTCCGGCCGCGGAGGGAAGGTTGAGGTGGATCAAGAGGGTTGGGTGGCTTTCAGCCCTTCTTCAGCACCAGCTCGGTGTTCCGGTCCACGGAGCCGCCGCCCAGCTTGTCGCTCGAACCCGGGGCGTTGTAGGCGAGTTCGCGGTAGAGGGCGGCGAGGCCGGTCTGGGAGAGGTCGGCGAAGTCGGTGCGGTGGGGGGCCGCGGACTCGACCAGGGTGGTGAAGACCGAGAGGGTGCCGTCCTTGTTGTCCACCAGCTCGATGATCCGGGCCAGGTGCGGGAAGTCGATGTGGGAGGCGGTGGAGATCTCCCAGAAGGAGCGGCCGTCGGGAGCCGCGTGGGCCTTGATCACATTGCGGTGGATGTGACCGTTGACCCAGGCGAGGACGTTGCTGTGGCTCGCGAGGAGGGCCACGACGTCCGCGCCGCCGTAGCGCCGCTCCCCCGGGTGGGCCGGGTCCCGGCGCAGGTTGTCCATCGAGTCGCTGGTGTGGTGGCTGAAGACGACGACGAAGGAGTCCTTGTTCTCCCGCAGCGTCCGGTCCAGCCAGCGCAGTTGCTTGGCGCCGATGGACCCCTGGTAGTGGCCGCCCGGGTCGGTGGTGTCGAGGCTGACGCCCACCACGTCGTCGGCGATGCGGAAGCTGTAGTACTGGGTGCCGGCGTCGAGGTTGGCGGTGGAGTAGCCGTGGCCGACCGGGCCCACGCCGCGGTACGCGGGGTCGAGGTGGGCCCTGAGGTAGTCGCGGGCGGTGTAGGGGGCGCGCCGCTCGTCGGGGGTGACCGAGCGCATGCTCCGGGTGTGCGCCTTGAGCAGGTCGCGGAAGTGGTGGCCTTGGGGGTCGGAGGCCTTCCTGATCATGTCCTGGAGCTTCTTCGCCTCGGCGGCGGGCAGCGACATGAGCTTCTTGCCGCCGACGGCGTACTCGGCGAGCCAGGAGTCGCCGTGGCCGAAGCAGCCGAGGGGCAGGCTGTCGTGGTTGCCGACCGTGGAGTACCAGGGGATGTTCAGGCCGGGGCTGTTGACCTCGCGGATGGCGGCGGCGAGATAGCCGCGCAGGTGCGGGAAGCCGACCTGCTTGTCCTGGTCGCGAGTGGTGGAGTCGGGCTGCCAGTACTGCTTGAGGCCGCTGTTCTGGACGCCCTCGTAGTGGCGCGGGTCCCCGGAGTTGGGGGTGATCCGGCCGCCGCTCATGACGGTGAGGAACCAGTCCAGCTCGGTGTGGGAGTTGTTGTCGGTGTTGTCGCCGGTCGTCATGGCGAACTGGAGCGGGGCGCCGGTGACGGGTCCGCCGCGCAGCGCGTTGATCCGCTCGACGAGGGAGATCGCGCCGGGCACGGTGAGCGCCTCCTGGGGCCGCCAGGCGTGCACGTCGGTCGAGCGCAGGTACTCCAGGCGTGCCGGGTGCTGGCTGTCCATCAGGTGCAGGTCGGTGAACTGCACGAAGGCGGCCAGCGAGGTGCGGCGCCCGGCCCGCCCGGGCTTCGGGGCGGCGAGCTCGGAGCGCACCTTGCGGCTCCAGCCGGGGCCGTCGCCGAGGCGCCGGTAGCCGGAGGAGGTGCGGGGGGCGGCGATGGAGGCGACGGTGGTGCCGCGGGTGTACGGGGCGAGGGGCACCTCGACCGGGGCGGCCGCGGCCCGGTGGACGGTCTGGGCCACCGGCGCCTCGGCGGCACCGGTGGTCGTCGCGGCCTGGCTGTCGGTGGGCCGCAGGGCGTAGCCGACGCCGACGGAGGCGGCGGCCGCGCCCGCGGCGGCGAGGACGGTACGGCGGTGGACCGCCGGCGTGGTGCTGGCGACAGAGCGTATGCGCGACATGGCGCGATCTCCCCGAGTGCGAACTGCGTCGGCAGTGGTCGCGGGTGATCACGTTCGCGAACAACCCGCTCGCTCTGGATGCTTGGCACCGGGGATGACCTGCGCGTGAACGAGACGGCAACGCGCAACGCCGATCACCGTACGTGGATCTTGGGCCACCCCGCGCGTTCGGGAGCGCTCGTCGAACGGCCGGGGAGTGGTCACGCCGTGTTCATCTGGCGGGGTACGACACCTAGTCCGCGGGCCGTCCGGTCACCGGCCGCTCGCGCCACAGCCGCAGGCCGAAGTCGACCAGGGGCACGCGTTTCAACGCGGGTACCGCGTCCAGGTCGTGCCATGCGGCCATGTCCGTGGAGCCGCCGACCTCGTAGCGCAGTTCGCCCGCGGTGACCCTGGCCTCGTAGACGAGTCCGACGCCGTGGTGGTCGACGGAGCGGCCGCGACGGCGCAGAGTGATCCGGTGCGACCTGACGCCGAGGAGGCCGGTGACCTCGATGCGGTACCCGGTCTCCTCCGCCACCTCCCGCAGCACGGTGTCACAGGGGTCCTCGCCGTGCTCCATACCGCCGCCCGGCAGCGTCCACTCCGGCAGGCCGTCGTTGAGCCACCGGGCGAGCAGGACCTGTCCGTCGCGGACGCACATGGCGTAGGCCGCCACCCTCAACTTCTTGCGCATACGGGCAAGTTAGCCCGCCGGGTCCGGATTGGCCGGTGAGTATTCGGGGGCGGACCAGCGCAGCGGGAGCGCCGAGGGGGTCTCGATCGCCTCCCGTACGGTGAAGCGGACCCTGCGTTCGGGACCGAACTCGGTGTGCGCCTCGCCCGTCAGCTGAAGTGCCGTGCCCGTCGTCCAGTCGAGGAGCAGCAGTCCGGCGCGGGGGTCGGCGGCGAGGTTCCCGAGGCTCAGGAACATGGAGTTGCCGGGGTAGTCGCGCCAGCTGAGCTCGCTCGGTGCATCGACGCGCAGGAAGCCGGGGTTGCCGCCCCGGTGGCTGGCATCGGCCCCGCCCGCGTGCACGGAGGCCAGGAAGAAGGTGTCGGCCGCGGCGACGAACTCGGCCTGCGCCCCGGTGAGTTCGGTGGAGCGCAGGGGCTCGCCCGGTCGGCGGTCCGCCACGATCTCGTACGACTCCCTTCTCTGGAGGTACTTCGGGCAGTTGGCGAACACCTGGTCCGCCTCGATCGCGAACCCCCGTGCGGTGGGCGCCAGTCGGCCGTTGAGGCGCATGCGGCGACGGGTGCGGGGGTCGAGGGCGATGGTGCCGACGGGGGTGCCGGGCGTGGCGAGCGTGGTCGCGAGGGGGTCGGACGGCAGCGGTCCGCCCGTGACCGACATGCGGTGCGGGCCCGTCGCCCGGACGAAGCCCGGCGCGCCCGCGAGCGGCGAGGCCCAGACCCGGCCCGCCGCGGCGGCACCGACGACCAGCAGCGGCTGCTGCGCCAGGAAGGCCGCCGCGACCTCCCTGATGCCCTGGCCGACCGAGCGGCCCACGTGATCCGCCATCTCGCGTACCCCGACCCGGTCCTGCACGGCCCGCGAGCCCGCGTGATAGACCCCCATGACTAGAAGAACCCGCAGGTCGGAGCCGTACCGGAAGGTGCTGGTGCCCCTTCGGTGCCGCTCGGCACGGAGATCTCCAGGCGGGTGCCGTCGGGGTCGTGGAAGAAGATGCCGCCCGACCCGGCGCCCTCGCGGTGGGCGACCACGCCGTCGTGGGCGAAGTCCGCCCCGTAGGTCCGCAGGGCCTCCTCGTACTCCCTGACCCGTTCGATCGAGTCCGCCTCGAAGGCGAGGTGGTGCAGGCCCGCGCGGTCGGGGGCGTACGGCTGCTCGGCCTGCTGCCAGAGGGTGAGGGCGAGGCGCTCGCCGTCGCCGAGGAAGGCGTACCGGCGCTCCTCCTCCTTGCCCTCCCCGAGCAGCTGGAAGCCGAGGACGTCCCGGTAGAAGGCGAGCGAACGGTCGAGGTCGGTGACGTTCAGGCCGATGTGGCCGGTGCGCAAGGTCACGGCTGTCCCCTTCAGCTTGATTAACCCTTGAGAGCGACTTTAAAGGTTAGAAGCGGCGCGCGCAACCAGTCACGTACTCTTGACCGGTTAGTACGGAAGGGAGCCCCCCATGCCCGCCCCCCGCGATCCCCGCCCGCTCACCGGCGAACCGCTCGCGCTGGACCTGCTCAACACGCGGTGGATGAGCGACGGAAGCCTCCAGGACCTGCTCGCCGACGTCGGCGGTCTCGCGGTGTGGCTGGACTCGGCCGGGCTGGGCGGCGAGTACGCCCCCGACAGCCGGACGCTGCGGAACGTCCGGCAGTCCCGCGAGGCCCTGCGGGCGGTGGTGGACGGGTCGCCCGAGGAGGGGGCCCCGCTGATCGACGCCGTGCTCGCACACGGCCGGATCCGCCTCTCGATGACACCCCAAGGGCCCGTGGAGGTCCCCGAGTTGAGCACCCCCGCCTGGGGCCCCGGCTGGCTCGCCGCCCGCAACTACCTGGAGCTGCTCACCACCGCGCCCGACCGGATCCGCTCCTGCGCCCACGAGTCGTGCGTGCTGCACTTCTTCGACACGTCGAGGAACGGCACCCGGCGCTGGTGCTCGATGGCGACCTGCGGCAACCGCGCGAAGGCGTCCCGGCACTACGCGCGCACCAAGGACGTGTGAAAAGGCTTCCCAAAGGGCTCATGAGGCGAATTGACCGCTTCCTCACACACCTTCACCGATGTCCCAAAGGGCATCGCGGGTTTTCCCCATACACCCATATCGATTCGGTCAACTCTCCCTAAACATCCTTCCCATGCGTAAAGCTGGGCGCTCATCCGGGGTCGTATTCCGGATCACCGTGGCCAGGACCGATCGGTCCCGGTCGCACGCCTGCTCGTTCCTTTACTCACAAGGGATGCCGATGACCCTCACCCCCCAGAGCACCCGGATATCGGGCGCGAGACGTGTGGCGCGCATAGCCGCGGCCGCCGGACTGGTTGCCGCGCTCTCCGCGGCGGGGCCGATACCCATGGCCTTCTCCGCCGACGCGGGCACCACTCCCGCGGCGTCGGACCCGGGCCTGAAGTCCGCCGACGAGAAGCTCGGTTCGGACGACGCCGACGCGCTCGCCGAGGCCAAGGCCGCCGGCGACAAGAGCATCACGCTGATGGTCGCCACCGCCCCCGGCAAGACCGAGCAGGTCGCCGCGCAGCTGGACGCGGTCAAGGGCGGCCTGGTGGGCCAGACCTACGACAAGCTCGGTTACGTCCGGGCCACCGTCCCCACCGCGAAGGCGGACTCGGCCATCGCCGCCGCCGCGAAGCTGTCCTCCGTGCACGGCATCGACGTCAAGCAGGACATCCCGCTGGACGACCCGACGCCGAGCGCCGACACCGCCAAGGGCGCCGCGCACAAGGCCGCGAAGACCTACCCGGCGCCGAGCGCGAAGACGCCCGCCGAGAACCCGTACAACCCCTCCTTCGAGACGGGCGCCGTCGACTTCGTCGAGGACCACCCGAAGGCGGACGGCCGCGGGGTCACCATCGGCATCCTGGACTCGGGTGTGGACCTCGGCCACCCGGCGCTCCAGAAGACCACCACCGGTGAGCGCAAGATCGTCGACTGGGTGACCGCGACCGACCCGGTCTCCGACGGCGACGCCACCTGGCGGCGGATGAACAACCCCGTCAGCGGCCCGACCTTCACCATCGCGGGCGCCACCTGGAAGGCCCCGGCGGGCTCCTACCAGTTCAACCTGTTCCGCGAGTCGGCCACCGCCGGCGGTGACGCCAAGGGCGACGCCAACCGCGACGGCGACACCACCGACGTCTGGGGCGTCCTCTACGACGCGGCCGCCGGAACCGTCCGGGTCGACCTGAACAACAACAACGACTTCTCCGACGACACGCCGCTGAAGCCGTACAAGGACGGGTTCCAGGTCGGTTACTTCGGCACCGACAACCCGGCGACCGACGTCGTCGAGCGTCAGCCGTTCGTCGTCGAGATCCGCAAGGACGTCGTCTTCGACGCCGCGGGCAGCAAGGCCGACTACGTCAACATCGGCGTCATCGAGTCCGAGCACGGCACCCACGTGGCCGGCATCACCGCCGCCAACGGCCTGTTCGGCGGCAAGATGAACGGCGCTGCCCCGGGCGCGAAGCTCGTCTCCTCGCGTGCCTGCACCTGGACCGGCGGCTGCACCAACGTGGCGCTGACCGAGGGCATGATCGACCTCGTCGTCAACCGCGGGGTCGACATCGTCAACATGTCGATCGGCGGCCTCCCGGCGCTGAACGACGGCAACAACGCGCGCGCCGAGCTCTACACGCGCCTCATCGACACCTACGGCGTCCAGCTGGTGATCTCCGCGGGCAACTCCGGCCCCGGCGCGAACACCATCGGCGACCCGGGTCTGGCCGACAAGGTCATCTCCGTCGGCGCGACCATCTCCAAGGAGACCTGGGCCGCCAACTACGGCTCGGTCGTGGAGAAGAAGTACGCCATGATGCCGTTCTCCTCGCGCGGTCCGCGTGAGGACGGCGGCTTCACGCCGACCCTCTCCGCCCCGGGCGCGGCCATCAACACCACCCAGACCTGGCTGCCGGGCTCCCCGGTCGCCGAGTCGGGCTACACGCTGCCGGCCGGCTACTCGATGCTCCAGGGCACCTCGATGGCCTCCCCGCAGGCCGCGGGCGCGTCCGCGCTGCTGATCTCGGCCGCCAAGCAGAAGCACATCGCGCTGACGCCGGCCACCCTGCGCACCGCCCTGACCTCGACCGCCAACCACATCAAGGGTGTGCAGGCGTACGAGGAGGGCGCGGGCCTCATCAACATCGTGGACGCCTGGGACGCCATCAAGGACGGCGCCACCGCCCACGACTACACGGTCAAGGCCCCGGTCGACACCGCGATCGACCAGCTGCTGAAGACCCCGGGCTACGGCACCGGTCTCTACGACCGCGAGGGCGGTCTGAAGGCCGGCCAGAAGAAGACGTACGACATCACCATCACCCGTACGTCCGGTGCGGACAAGGCGCTCCGCCACGAGGTGTACTTCGAGAACAACGCCGGTGACACCTTCCGGATCCTCGGCAAGGACGACATCCGGCTCCCGCTGAACCAGCCGGTGACCGTCAAGGTCCAGGCCCAGCCGAAGTCCGCGGGCCTCAAGAGCGCGATCCTGGTCGTCGACGACCCGAAGACCGAGGGCGTCGACCAGCAGATCCTCAGCACGGTCGTGGTCTCCTCGCCGCTGAAGTACACGTACTCCGCGTCGAACCCCGTGCAGCGCAACAGCACGCAGTCGTACTTCGTGACCGTCCCCGAGGGCGCCACCTCCCTGGAGGTCGCGATCGGCGGGCTGAAGGACAAGAGCCAGACCCGGTTCATCGCGATCCACCCCTACGGTGTCCCGGTCGACGTCACCAGCACCCCGAACTGCTACAACAACTACCTCGACGGCAACGGCTGCAAGCCGGACGCCCGTTCCTACGCCGACCCGCAGGCCGGTGTCTGGGAGATCGAGGTCGAGTCGCGCCGCACCTCGCCGCTGCTCGACAACCCGTACAAGCTCGACGTCGCCGTCTACGGCGCGGCCTTCGACCCGGAGACCGTGACCGTCCCCGAGGCCAAGGTCGGCACCCCGGCCACCGCCTCCTGGAAGGTGACCAACAAGCTCGCCGCGATCGACGGCAAGCTGGCCGGCGGCCCGCTCGGCTCGTCCAAGACGGCCCGCCCGACCATCGCCGAGGGCGCCACCCAGACCACCACGGTCGAGGTGCCCGCGGGCGCCAAGTCGCTGGACGTCGTGATCGGCAACGTCTCCGACGTCTCCGCCGACCTGGACCTCACGGTCTACAACGCGGCCGGCGCCGTGGTCGGCCAGTCCGCCGACGGTGACTCCGAGGAGGCCGTCTCGGTCGCCTCGCCCGCCGCCGGTACGTACACCATCGAGGTCGCGGGCTACGCGGTCCCGGCCGGCACCACGGCGTACGACTACCAGGACGTGTTCTTCTCCAGCGCCCTGGGCACCGTCACCGTCGCCGACACCCCGGTCAAGCTCGCCACGGGTGCCTCGACGACCGTCTCCGGCAGCGTCACCGCCCTGGCGCCCGCTCCGGAGGGCCGTGAGTTCTTCGGCCAGGTCAGCCTCGTCAACGCGCGCGGCACGGTCGCGGGCAGCGGCAACGTGAAGATCGAGAAGGTCACGCCGTAACACTTCTCCGTACGGCGATCTAAGGGGCGGGCGTCCGTGAGGGCGCCCGCCCTTCTCGTGTCCGGTTCAGCGCCCGCTTCAGCAGGGCAGCGTGCGGGACTCGGGCAGCGAGGCGGTGATCCAGGCCCGCTCCCGGGCGATCTGGTCCTCACCGACGACCCAGTGATCGGGACTCGGTGAGCCCTCGGTGACACCGAACAGGACGTGGGTGCCCCGGGTGAGGGGTTCGGGCACGTCGTACTCGCCGATCACGTAGGTGAGGTTCCCGGCGCCCCGGTCCGGCTTCCAGTAGCGGGTGACATGGACGGTGACCTGTAGTTCTCCGGTGGCCCCGAACTTCTTCACCGCCGTGACCTCGCCCTCGGCGACCGTGGTCGCACAGGCCAGGTAGGCCGGGCCGCCGAAGCGGACGCCGGCTTCCGCCTTCGAGGCCCCCGAGTCGGCCGAGCTGATGCTGTCCGCGCCTCCGCCGGGTCCCATGAGCCAGCCGAGCCCCGTGACGACACCGGCGACGGCGGCCGCCGCGAGGGTGCCGAAGGCCAGGGCGCGGGCGCGGCGGCGGGCCGGGGAGGGCCGTAGCCGGGCCGGAACGGGTGTGGGGGCGGGCGGCGCCGCCGTCAGGGTCTCGCCCAGGATCCCGAGCTGGTCCCGCAGCAGCCCGATGTCGGTCTCGGCCGCCCGGTACTCGGCGAGGAACGCGGCGTCCGCGCGGGCCTCGTCGGTCAGTTCCTCGCCGGTGATCGCGGCCATGAGCGCGTCGCCGTCGTACGTCTCGTTCTCGGCGCTCATGTCACACCACCTCGTCCTCGTGCAGGCGGGCGCGCAGGGCCCGGACCGCCGTGTGCAGGCGGCTCTTGACCGTGCCCTCCGGGACGCCCAGCTCCTGGGCGATGGAGCGCACCGGCAGATCGGCGAAGAACCGCAGCACGAGGACCTGGCGCTGCTGGTCGGGCAGCTCGTCCAGGCCCTGCGCGACGGAGAGGGAGAGCACGCTGGTGTCCTCCCCCGAGGGGTGCTCGTGCTGCCTGAGGGAGGCCAGCCGCTCCCCCAGCCGCTCCTGGCGCTTCTTGGCCCGGTGCCAGTCCATGGCGAGGTTGGAGGCGACCACGGCGGCCCACGCGGACACGTCCCGCGGCGCCTCGTACCCCTTGGCCGCCCGCTCCAGCAGCCGCAGGCGGACCTGCTGCACCCCGTCCGGCAGGTCCGCCTGCGGCACCCCGCCCAGGGCGAGCACCGCTCGCACCCGGCGTTCCTGCGCCGCGTCCAGCGGGTCGTCCCCCTGGGTCCGGCGGGCGATTCTGCGCAGCACCGACACCCCTCCCCTCGCCGCGTTTCTCCTACGACGCCGGTGGGGCGGGAAACGTTCGGCGGGGCCGGGGGGAAATTTTCCGAGGTGTACGTCACACCGGGCGCGCGGCGCCGCACGGCTTGCGGCGCGGGGCCGAGGGCAGGCGAATTTCTCCAGTTCAGCGGGGGTGCGACACGAGTTCCGCAACGGGTGGCGGACCGTGGGCGTCCCAGTCCTCGAGCATGGAGCACAAAGAATTGGACAGGCTGACCCGGGTCGGCCGCATGATGGAAAAGCCGCAGACACATCCAGGACACGCAGAGGGAGTCACCGTGAGGGTCGGAATCGTCGGAGCCACCGGACAGGTCGGCACGGTCATGCGCGGGATCCTCAAGGAGCGGAACTTCCCGGTCACGGAGCTGCGCCTGTTCGCCTCCGCGCGCTCGGCCGGCTCGGTCCTGGACGGCGTGACGGTGGAGGACGCGGCGACGGCCGACTACACCGGCCTGGACATCGTGCTGTTCTCCGCGGGCGGCGCGACCTCCAAGGCGCTGGCCGAGAAGGTCGCCTCGCAGGGCGCGGTCGTGATCGACAACTCCTCCGCCTGGCGCAAGGACCCCGAGGTCCCCCTGGTCGTCTCCGAGGTCAACCCGCACGCCATCGCGGACCGCCCGAAGGGCATCATCGCCAACCCGAACTGCACCACCATGGCCGCGATGCCGGTCCTGAAGGTGCTGGACACGGAGGCGGGGCTCCAGACGCTGATCGCCACCACCTACCAGGCGGTGTCCGGCTCGGGCCTCGCGGGCGTGGCCGAGCTGCACGGGCAGGTGCAGAAGGTCGCCGCCGACGCGGACAAGCTCACCCACGACGGCTCGGCGGTGGACTTCCCCGAGCCGCAGGTCTACAAGCGGCCCATCGCCTTCAACGTCCTGCCCTTCGCCGGCAACCTCGTCGACGACGGCCTGAACGAGACCGACGAGGAGCAGAAGCTCCGCAACGAGTCCCGGAAGATCCTGGAGCTCCCCGAGCTGAAGGTCTCCGGCACGTGCGTACGCGTGCCGGTCTTCTCCGGCCACTCCCTCCAGGTCAACGCCCGCTTCGCGCGCCCGATCTCCCCGGAGCGCGCGACGGAGATCCTGGCGGGCGCCCCCGGCGTGACCCTCTCGGACATCCCGACCCCCCTCCAGGCCGCCGGCCAGGACGCCTCCTTCGTCGGCCGCATCCGCCGCGACGAGACCGCGGACCACGGCCTCGCCCTGTTCATCTCCAACGACAACCTCCGCAAGGGCGCGGCGCTGAACGCGGTCCAGATCGCGGAGCTGGTGGCGGCGGAGCTCAAGGACTGACCTTCAGGACCGCCTGACCTCGTAGAGGAAACAGCCGTACTCGACGGCCCGGACGTGGACCAGCGCCACGGACGGGTCGTCGAACGCGTTTCGGAAGGCGTCCTCGCCGAGCTCCCCGACCAGCTCCCCGCCCAGGATGTGCCCGTCGCGCGAGTAGCGGCGCACGGTCCGGTGGGCGCCCCCGAAGGGATACCCGCCGGACCCGTCCGGCCCCGCGCACTCCTCGGCGTGGATGAAGACCGGGCCCTGTTCGTCGTACGCCCCCGGACGCGCCCCGGTCCCGGCCGCCCAGCGGCGCAGGGGCGCGTAGGAGACGAGGGCGATCCGCTCACCCGGGACGCTGCGGCGCAGACAGCAGCGCAGCGGAGCGCCGCCCTCCGCGTCGGTGAAGGGGGACAGGGGGCGGCCCGATTCGTCGGCTGCGCGGAGTTCCCTCAGGGTGGCGGGAGTGACGGGACGTGCGCGGTAGGTCGTCATGGGACCAGGCTGGCGCGGCCGAGCGCGGATGACCGGCGGAAATCGGACGGGGCGCCCCCGGAACCGCAGGGTAATCCCCCGATCCGTGGGAGACAGTTCGTGGAAGGATGACCGAACCGCCGAACCTACACATAACGAGGAGATGACCGCGTGCCTGGCACAAACCTGACTCGCGAAGAAGCTCAGCAGCGGGCGAAGCTGCTCAGCGTCGAGTCCTACGAGATCGATCTCGACCTGTCCGGCGCGCAGGAGGGCGGTACCTACCGGTCCGTGACCACGGTGCGCTTCGACGTCGCCGAGAACTGTGCCGAGTCCTTCATCGACCTCGTCGCGCCCACGGTCCACGAGGTCACCCTGAACGGGGACGCCCTCGACCCCGCCGAGGTCTTCCAGGACTCCCGGATCGCCCTTCCCGGCCTCCTGGAGGGCCGCAACATCCTGCGGGTCGTCGCGGACGCCGCGTACACCAACACCGGTGAGGGACTGCACCGCTTCGTCGACCCGGTCGACCAGCAGGCCTACCTCTACACCCAGTTCGAGGTGCCGGACGCCCGCCGCGTCTTCGCCTCCTTCGAGCAGCCCGACCTGAAGGCCACCTTCCAGTTCACCGTGAAGGCGCCGACCGGCTGGACGGTCATCTCGAACTCCCCGACCCCGGAGCCGAAGGACGACGTCTGGGTCTTCGAGCCGACCCCGCGGATCTCGTCGTACATCACCGCCCTGATCGTCGGCCCGTACCACTCCGTGCACAGCGTGTACGAGAAGGACGGCCAGTCGGTGCCGCTGGGCATCTACTGTCGCCCCTCGCTCGCCGAACACCTCGACTCGGACGCCATCTTCGAGGTGACCCGGCAGGGCTTCGAGTGGTTCCAGGAGAAGTTCGACTACGCGTACCCGTTCAAGAAGTACGACCAGCTGTTCGTGCCGGAGTTCAACGCGGGCGCGATGGAGAACGCGGGCGCGGTGACCATCCGCGACCAGTACGTCTTCCGCTCCAAGGTGACCGACGCCGCGTACGAGATGCGCGCCGAGACCATCCTGCACGAGCTGGCCCACATGTGGTTCGGCGACCTCGTGACCATGGAGTGGTGGAACGACCTGTGGCTGAACGAGTCGTTCGCCACCTACACCTCCATCGCCTGCCAGGCGTACGCCCCGGACAGCCGGTGGCCGCACTCCTGGACCACCTTCGCCAACTCCATGAAGACGTGGGCGTACCGCCAGGACCAGCTGCCGTCGACGCACCCGATCATGGCGGAGATCCGCGACCTGGACGACGTGCTGGTCAACTTCGACGGCATCACGTACGCCAAGGGCGCCTCCGTCCTCAAGCAGCTCGTCGCCTACGTCGGCATGGACGAGTTCTTCGGCGGGGTGCAGGCGTACTTCAAGCGTCACGCGTACGGCAACACCCGGCTGTCCGACCTGCTGGGCGCGCTGGAGGAGACCTCCGGCCGTGACCTGGGCACCTGGTCGCAGAAGTGGCTCCAGACGGCCGGCATCAACATCCTGCGGCCGGAGATCGAGACGGACGCGGAGGGTGTCATCACCTCCTTCGCGATCCGCCAGGAAGCCCCGGCGCTCCCGGCCGGCGCCAAGGGCGAGCCCACCCTGCGCCCGCACCGCATCGCCGTCGGCCTGTACGAACTGGACGACGACAGCGGCAAGCTGGTGCGCGACGAGCGGGTCGAGCTGGACGTCGACGGCGAGCTGACGGCCGTACCGCAGCTGGTCGGCAAGCGCCGTCCGGCGGTCGTGCTCCTCAACGACGACGACCTGTCGTACGCCAAGGTCCGCCTGGACGAGCAGTCGCTGGCCTTCGTCACCGAGCACCTCGGCGACTTCGAGTCCTCGCTGCCGCGCGCGCTGTGCTGGGCGTCGGCGTGGGACATGACCCGCGACGCCGAACTGGCCACCCGCGACTACCTGTCCCTGGTGCTGTCGGGCATCGGCAAGGAGTCCGACATCGGTGTCGTGCAGTCGCTGCACCGGCAGGTGAAGCTGGCGATCGAGCTGTACGCCGCCCCCACCGCCCGCGAGGCCCTGCTGGCCCGCTGGACCGACGCCACGCTGGCCCATCTGCGGTCGGCCGCCGCGGGCAGCGACCACCAGCTGGCGTGGGCGCGGGCGTTCGCGGCGACGGCCCGTACGCCGGAGCAGCTGGACCTTCTGGAGGGGCTGCTCGACGGCTCCCAGACCGTCGAGGGCCTGGCCGTCGACACCGAGCTGCGCTGGGCGTTCGTGCAGCGGCTGGCCTCGGTCGGCCGCTACGACGAGTCGGAGATCGCCTCCGAGTACGAGCGGGACAAGACCGCCGCGGGTGAGCGGCACGCGGCGACCGCGCGGGCCTCGCGGCCGACCGAGGAGGCGAAGGCGGAGGCCTGGGCGCAGGTCGTCGAGTCCGACAAGCTGCCGAACGCCGTCCAGGAGGCCGTCATCGGCGGGTTCGTGCAGACCGACCAGCGGGAGCTGCTGGCGCCGTACACGGACCGGTACTTCGAGGTGGTCAAGGACATCTGGGAGTCCCGCTCCCACGAGATCGCCCAGCAGATCGCGGTCGGCCTCTACCCCTCGCTCCAGGTCTCCCAGGAGACCCTGGACAAGACGGACGCCTGGCTGGCCTCGGCGGAGCCCAACGCGGCCCTGCGCCGGCTCGTCTCCGAGTCCCGCGCGGGCGTGGAGCGGGCGCTGAAGGCCCAGGCGGCGGACGCGCAGGCGGAGCAGTAGGAGACCCGGACACCGGGAGGCGGACGACTTCGGTCGTCCGCCTCCCACGTCCACTCCGTCGGTGTGCGGGCCGTGTTCAGTCCCGCTCGCACACCAGCCGGGCCGTGTGGAGCATGGTCCGCACGTGCAGGCCGGTCTGCGCGGCCACCGGCACCCACCGCAGGTCGTACGTCTTCTCCAGTTCCTGGCTCCACTCGCGCACCAGGTCGTCGAGGATCTCCACGGTCCGGGGGTCGGTGCGGGCCAGCGCGCGGCTCGCCATCGCCGCCACCCTGAGCGGGATACGGCGGGCGGAGATGCCCCGGGTCGCGAAGTGGCCCTGGAACAGGCCGGGTTCCTCCGCGCCCCAGCTCGCCACGATCGACGGCGCCACGCCGAGCAGCTCCCGCGCGGCGTCCCGCAGCGGCGCCACTTCCTCCGGTACGGCCCCGTCGAGCCGGCTCCCGAGGACGGCGGCGAGTTCCCGGCTCCGGCCCAGCAGCACTTCTCCCAGCCGCGCGGCCTCCCGGTCCGGGTCGGTCACGGGGCGCGCGTCGCTCACCGAGGGCACCGCCCAGGCGGGGGTCTCGATCAGCGTGGTGAGCGTGCCGTGGCGGCGCGGATGGAACCAGGTGCTCTCGGCGACGAACCCGCTCGGGTCGCGCTCACCCGTGCCGTGGCCGTCGGGCAGCACCAGGACCCCGGGCGGGTCGAGCCGCCAGTCGGGGCCGTCCACGGGGTGCCGGTCCACGGGGATGCGCAGCCGTGCCGCCGTCCGGCGGAAGGCGTCCGCGGCGCCCGGCACCGCGTGCGTCATCATCACGAAGGCGCCGCCGAACTCGATGCCGTGCAGGGTGAACTGGGCGAGCGGCCGCAGCTCGTCGAGGACCCGCACGAGCGTGGCCGACTCGGGCAGCGGCTCCCCGGGAGGCATCGGCAGGGACTCCGGCTGGCGGGCGAACGCGGGCCGGTAGAAACGGCGGTGACACTCCGTCAGCGAGGGTTCCGGTTCCTCCGGCTGCCAGCCGTGCGCGAGGCGGGCCCCGTCGGGGTCGAGACAGAGCAGGAAGTGCCAGGCGCAGCCGAGCCGTTCGAGCAGCTCGGGCCGGCCGGCGAGCAGGGCGGCGAGGCGCAGTGCGGAGGCCCCGCCCACCGGTTCGTTGGCGTGCGCGCCGGCGACGGCGAGGATGTGCCGGTCGGCGTGTCCGGCGGACAGCAGCCACAGCGGGCGGCCGGCCCGGCTCCGTCCGACCTGTTCGAGGCGGAGCACTCCGGGAGCGGCGCGGACCAGCGCGCGGGCCCTTCGCTCCAGTTCGTCGACTGCCGGATAGAGCGAAGTCCGCACGCCGGTCCTCCGAACGCTGGTGGTCCGATCAAGCACCCTGGGAATTACTGTCCCCAGTGGTCTCTTTCTTGTCCAGCGGGCGAATCACGATCCTGGTGGGCATGTGAGCTCCTCTCAGCTGCCGCCGTTGCCGCCGCTGTCCCCCGTGGTCTCCTTCTTGTCCAAGGGGCGGATCACGATCTTTGTCGGCATCTCAACTCCTCGTCTTCGTCCGGGATTTGACCTTTCCGAAGCGATCGCTGACCGCTCTTGTCAAGGCTGTGCCGAGGGAGTCAGAGTGTCAAGGAGGGGTGCGTGTGACGGGTAGGGGTCCCTGATGACGGATGAGGGTGCGGTGACGGTCGAGGCGTTACGGCGGCCCCGGATCAAGCCCGAGCACCGCGCCTACCGGACGGTGGACGGTCATGTCCGCGTCGGCAGCGTCATCCACGGCATCGGTGCGGAGATCGCCGATCCGCGGGGCTGGGTGTGGACGCTGGTCGAGGCGATGGACGGCTCGCGCGGACCATCGGAGGTGGTCGCCGAGGTGCTCCGCGTCCACCCGGACCTGCCCGGCGAGGACGCCCGCCAGGCGATGGCCGACCTGCTGGCCGCCGGTTTCGTGGACGACGCCGGTGCCCCGGTCCCCCTGCCGCCCCGGGAACAGGACCGCTACAGCCGCGGTGTCCCGCTTCTGCGCTGGATGGACCTCGCCCCGCGGTCCAGCCCGTGGGACGCCCAGCTGCGCCTGCGCGCGTCCCGCGTCCTGCTGATCGGCGTGGGCGGCACCGGCGGCCACGCGGCCCACGCCCTGGTCGCCTCCGGCGTGGGCCACCTGCACTGCGTCGACCCGGACACGGTCGAACTCTCCAACCTCAACCGCCAGCCCCTGTACCGCGAACCCGACATCGGCCACCCGAAGGTCGAGGCCGCGGTGACGACGTTGCGGTCCCTGAACTCGGACGTGCGGGTGACCGGGGAGCGACGGGAGGTGCGGGGGCCGGGGGATCTGGCGGAGCTGGTGAGCGCCGATGAGCCGCAGTCCTCCTCCCCGTACGACCTCCTCGTCCTCGCCGCCGACCGTCCCGACGCGATCCGGCGCTGGGCCAACCGGGTCTGTCTGGCGGCCGGGCTGGCGTGGGTGGACGCCGGGTACCGGGGGCCGCTCGTGACCGCGGGGGTGTACGTGCCCGGGCAGGGGGCCTGCTGGGAGTGTCTGCGGGAGGGGGAGATCGCGCGGCGGGACCTGCGGCTCGGCCCGGACCAGGACCCGGAGGTCGCCTCGCCCCGGATGCCGTGGAACCCGGCGAACGCCGTCACCGCCGGCCTCTCCGGGGCGCTGCTCGCCCACGCGGCCCTCGCCCTGCTGACCGGGGTCCCGGCGCTGGAGCCGGGTTTCCGGTTCGGGACGAACCTGATGCTCCCCGGCGACCCCGTCCACCAGCGCACCCCGCGCCTGCTGGACTGCCCGGCGTGCGGGGAGCGTGCGTGAACCACGTACGGCTGCATCCGCTGGACTCCCGTCCCGACGGCGACGAGTGGATCGTGGGCCGCCGGGCCACCGGCCGTTTCGTGGCCCTGCCCGAGGTGGGCAAGCAGGCCCTGGACCTGCTCGCCCAGGGCCTGCCCCCGGCCGAGGTCGGCGCCCGGCTCCGCGCCCGCACCGGCGACGACATCGACGTACCGGACTTCGTCGAGGCCCTGCTCGGACTCGGGTTCGTCGCGGAGGTCGACGGCCGGGCGGTCGACCAGGAGCCGCCCCCGCCCCCGTCGCTCGCGGGGATACGGCCCTCCCATGTGCGCTGGCTGCTCAGCCCCGCCGTCCCGGTGGCCGTCCTCGCCCTGATCGCGGTCACCCTGCTCAGCCGCCCGCCCGTACCGCTCGACTACCGCACGCTCCTGTGGAGTGCGCACGGCAGCGCGGTCATCGCCCTGGGCGCGGGCGTCGGCTGGAGTCTGCTGCTGCTCCACGAGTGCGCCCATCTGCTGACCGCCCGCGCGACCGGGGTGGCCGGGCGGATACGGCTGGGCACCAGACTCCAGTTCCTGGTGATGCAGACCGACATCAGCGGCATCGAACTCGCCCCGCGCCGCCACCGGTTGACGGCCTACCTCGCCGGCATCGCGACCAACCTGACGGTCGCGTGCCTGGCCGCCCTCGCGGCGGGCGCCTCGACCGGCACTCCCCGCCGGGTCCTCGCCGCGGTGACCCTGCTCGCGCTGCTCCCGCTCCCCTTCCAGCTCATGGTCTTCATGCGCACGGACCTGTACTTCGTGCTCCAGGACCTCACCGGTTGCCGTGACCTGTTCGGGGACGGGGTGGCCTTCGCCCGGTACCGGGCGCGGCGGCTGCTGCGCCGCCGAGGCGGTCGTTCGGAGGAACCCGACCCCAGCCTCCAACTGCCCGCGCACGAACGGCGGGCCGTGCGCGTCTACAGCGTGGTGCTGGTCGTCGGCACCACGCTGTGTCTCGCGTTCTTCGCGGCGGTCACCCTGCCCGCGGACATCACGCTCTTCGCGCGGGCGCTGGTCAAGGCGGCCTCCGGGCCCTCGGTCGGGGACCGCCTGGACGGGGTGGCGGTGGTCCTCACCCTCGGCGGTCTGCACGCCCTGTGGCTGCGCACGTGGTGGCGGGGGCGGAGACGGTCGTAGGCGGCGAGTGCCTCACGAGGGAGCCGGACGACGGGTCGGCGCACGGCCGGTCGATGGAGGACCGGTCGGCGTGCGGCCGGTGGGCGGACGGCCGGTCGGCGTGCGGCCGGTCGGCGTGCGGCTGGTGGGGGGACGGCCGGTCGACGGACGACCGGTCGGCGTGCGGCCGTCCCCCCAGCTGTCCCGCCACCGTCGCCCCGAACGCCAGCGCCATGCCCGCCAGTTGCACCGGTGTCAGGGACTGGCCGAGCGCCGCCCAGCCGAGCACTGCCGCGGTCAGCGGGGAGAGGGGGCCGAGGAAGGTGACCTGGGTGGCGGTGAGACGGCCGATGCCGCGGAACCAGAGCCAGTAGGCGACGGCGGTGTTCGCCAGCGCGAGGTAGAGGTAGCCGCCGACCGCGGGGCCGTCGAGCGCGGGCGGGGCGCCCTCGACGAGGAGGGCCAGCGGCGCGATGAGCAGGCCGCCCGCGGTGAGCTGCCAGCCGGTGAGGGCGAGCGGGCCCACGCCGTCGGGGCGGCCCCAGCGCTTGGTGAGCACGGTGCCCGCGGACATCGAGGCGGCGGAGGCGAACGCCGCCGCGACCCCGATCGCGTCCAGGGCGCCGGCCGCCTTGAGCACGACCAGGCTGACGCCGAACGCGGCGACGAGACCGGTGAGCACGCTCCTCGCCGTGAGCCGCTGCCCCAGCAGCACCGCCGACAGCCCGACGACGATCAGCGGCCCGACCGAGCCGACCACCGCGGCCATGCCGCCCGGCAGCCGGTACGCCGACAGGAACAGCAGCGGGAAGAAGGCCCCGATGTTCAACGCCCCCAGCACCGCCGCCTTGCCCCACCACACCCCGCGCGGCAGCACCCGGGCGAGGGCGAGCAGCACGAGACCGGCGGGCAGCGCGCGCATCATCCCGGTGAACAGGGGCCGGTCGGGCGGGAGGAACTCGGTGGTGACGGCGTAGGTGGTGCCCCAGGAGACGGGGGCGAGGGCGGTGAGAAGGATGGTGGCGGGGCGGTTGGCGGTCGGCTTCCTCATGACTCCCTCTCCTGGTTCGCTTACAAGAAAGTAGCTTACTCCTAAGCTACTTTCCCGCAAGCCACTTTCTTGCGGGCGAGCTGAGGCCCGCGGATACTCGGCACATGAGTGCAGAGCGTAAGGACGCCGTCGACGCGATCATCGAGCAGTGGGCCACCGTGCGACCCGACCTCGACACCAGGGCCATGGAGGTCTTCGGGCGCATCTACCGCCTCGCCCGCGCGATGGGCGACCGCGTGGAGAAGGCGTACGCCCCCTACGGCATCTCCCGCGGCGAGTTCGACGTCCTCGCGACCCTCCGCCGTGCCGGAGAGCCGTACACCCTCTCCCCTCGCCAGCTCTCCTCGACCCTGATGCTCACCACGGGCGGCATGACGGGCCGCCTCGACAAGCTCGAACGCGCCGCCCTCCTCCGCCGCTCCCCCGACCCCCACGACCGCCGCGGCCTCCAGGTCACCCTCACGGACAAGGGCCTGACGGTGATCGACGAGGCGGTGACAGCGGGCCTGGCCACCCAGACGGCGGCCTTGTCCCCCCTGGACGACGAACAGGCCGACCAACTGGCCGACCTGCTGCGAAAGCTGCTGGAGGGAACGCAGAACTCACCGGAGTGAGCCCGGTCCCCACGGGCACGCGCGCGCCGGAGGCGTTCCGTCCGCCGGCGAAGGCGGATCGGCCTGCGGCGCCGCGTGCGCCTGCGAGGTCTCACCCGAGATGCTCGACAAGCGCCGACTCGATGTCCCGCGCGTCCGCCCCTTCCGCCGCCCACGCCACATACCCGTCAGGCCGCACCAGCACCGTCGTCCCCCGGCCGCTCGCCCAGCGTTCCACGGTGAGGCGGTCCTTGCGGGGGCCCGGGTCGATGGGGGTCGGGGTGATCAGGATGAAGTGGCCCGTGCGGAGGGACTCGTGGAGGCGGCCGCCGTCGGCCAGGGGCACGTCGGGGGCGCGGGTGCCGGTGAGGGGGTGGGCGGTGCGCGGGGCGGGGTACCGGTAGCCGATGCCGGTGAGTTGGCCGAGCATGCGGCGACGGGCCGGGGCGACGTGGCCGAGGACCGTGGTGAGGGCGGCGCGCAGGGCCAGTTCCCAGGGGCGCTTGGCCATCGCGAGGCGCACGATGCCGCCGCTGCTGCGGAGGACGGCCTTGCCGACGGGGTGGCGTTCGGACTGGTAGGTGTCCAGGAGTTCGGGGCCCGCGTGGCCGCCCGCGACCTGGGCCAGCTTCCAGCTGAGGTTCGCCGCGTCCTGGAGCCCGGTGTTCATGCCCTGTCCGCCGGCCGGCGTGTGGACGTGGGCGGCGTCGCCCGCGAGGAAGACCCGGCCGACCCGGTAGGCCGGGGCCTGCCGCTCGTCGCTGTGGAAGCGGGACATCCAGCGGGCGTCGTGCATGCCGAAGTCGCGGCCCAGCGCGAGACGGGTGACCTCCCTGATCTCGTCGAGGTCGAGGGGCTCGCTGTCGGGGACGTCATGGGCGCGGTTCCAGGCGATCACCCGGTGGTAGCCGTCACCGAAGGGCGCCAGGAAGGCGAAGGCGTCCCCGACCGTGTTGACGGTGAGCAGGGTCTCGGGCTGTTCGGCGAGGCGGACGTCCGCCAGCACCACCGAGCGGATGACCGAGCGGCCGGGGAAGGGCAGGCCGATCGCGTCGCGCACGACGCTGCGCATGCCGTCGGCGCCCACGACGTACGCGGCACGCAGGGACTCCGTGGTTCCGTCGGAGGTCCTGACGCCGACCGTCACGCCGTCCGCGTCCTGGCCCAGGCCCGTCACCTCGGTCTCGTACCGGAAGTCGACGCCCGCCTCCACCGCCCGTCGCTCCAGGGCCTTCTCGACCTCGTACTGCGGGAGGACCAGGAGGTGGTTGAAGCGCGAGGGGAGGTCGGCCAGGTCGATGGTCAGGCTTCCGAACAGCCGGAGTTTGTCGAGGCGCTGTCCGAGTGCCTCCAGGCCGTCGGCCAGGCCGCGGGCGTCGAGCTGTTCGAGGGTGCGGGCGTGCAGGACGAACGCGCGGGAGAGGTTGCTGATCCGGTGCGGGCGCTTCTCGACGAGGGTCACGGAGACCCCGGCGGCGGCCAGGTCGCTGGCCAGGAGGAGGCCGGTGGGGCCGGAGCCGACGACGATCACGGGCGCGTCGATCGCTGGGGTGCCGTTCACTGAGGTGCCGTTCATGGTGGCCTCCTTCTGCCAACACACGCTTGCCAACACGCGTTGGCCAACGTCTGTTGACGAAGCTAGCCGCACCCACCCAACGCGTCAACACTTGTTGGCCAACATCCGTTGGCATAGGATCCCCAACGTGAACGAAACCCCCCGCCGCCGCTCCGACGCCACCCGCGAAGCGATCCTCACCGCCGCCCGCGAGCGCTTCGCCGCCGACGGCTACGAGCGGGCCACCATCCGGGCCATCGCGAAGGACGCGCACATCGACCCGTCGATGGTGATGCGCTACTACGGCAACAAGGAGGGGCTGTTCGCGGCGGCCGTCTCGGTCGACCTGAGGCTGCCGGAGCCCGGCACACTGCCCCGGCACGACATCGGCCGGGCCCTGGTGACCCACTTCCTCGGCATGTGGGAGGAGAACGAGGTGCTCACCGCCCTGCTGCGGGTCGGCGCCACCAATCAGGCCGGGGCAGAGCGCATGCAGGGCATCTTCCGGGAGCAGGTGATGCCGGTCGCGCTGCGGGTGTGCCCGGACCCGGAACAGGCTCCCGCGCGGGCCGCCCTGGCCGCCACTCAGCTGCTGGGGCTCGCGCTGACCCGGTACGTCCTGCGGTTCCCGCCGACCGTGGCGCTGCCGCGCGAGGAGATCGTGGCGTGGCTGGCGCCCACGCTCCAGCGGTATCTCACGGCACCGAGCCCCTGAGAACACACCGCGGAACCCCTGAGAACACACCGGGGCGCCGGCTTCGCCCACACACCAGCGGTACGTGGGCGAAGCCGGCGCCCCGGGAAAAGCGAGGTCAGGCCTTCGAGCCGGCCTTGGACTCGGCCGCCGCGGGCTTGGTCCTGATGTTGCGGCTGGTCACCCGGTGCTCTTCCTTGGACTTGTCCAGGACCATGACCAGACCGGCGATGACCCCGAACAGCACGAGCGGGGCCACGACGAAGAGGCCCAGCGTCTCGATGACGCTCAGACCCGTGCCCGGGTCGTCGCCGTCGTCGCGGGTCAGCGCCGAGGCCGGAACCGACATGAGCAGCATCATCAGCGTCGTACCGGCAGCCAGGGCGCCGGCGCGCAGGGCGTTCTTCTTGTCCACGGAGCCAACGTATCCAACGCCGCTCCACGGCGCGCGCCCGGGGTGCCGTATCCCGTCCTACGGCGCGCGCAGGACCTCCACCAGCGCATGCAGCCGAGGGGACGACGCCAGGTCCTCCAGGGTCACCGGCCGGCCCTCCCCGTCCGCGATCGGCAGCCGCCAGTTCGGATACTGGTCCCACGTGCCCGGCAGGTTCTGCGGCCGGCGGTCCCCCACGGTGTCCGGCAGCCAGACGCCCACCATCCGGGCCGGGGTGCGCAGCAGGAACCGGTGCACGGCCTGGATCTGGGCCTCCTCCGAGGAGGGGTCGGCGCCACCGCCCGTGCCGTGCAGCAGACCGAGACGGGCCAGCAGCTCCAGCCACTCCCCCGTGTCGGCGGCGGCCTCCGCCCGCTCCTCGTCCAGTGGCCGCGTCAACAGCCCCAGAGCGTCCCGGAGTTCGACGTGCTCCCCGGTGAGCCGGGAGGCGGTGGGCGGCAGGTCGTGCGTGGTCGCGGTCGCGAGGCAGTCGGCCCGCCACCGCTCCGGCGGCAGCGGACGCCCGTCCCCCTCCCAGTCCCGCTCGAACCACAGCACCGATGTCCCCAGCACCCCCCGCTCGCGCAGCGCCTCGCGCACCCCGGGCTCCACGGTCCCGAGGTCCTCCCCGATCACCGGCGCCCCGGCCCGCGAGGCCTCCAGGACGAGCACGGCGAGCATGGCCTCCGCGTCGTAGCGGACATAGGTCCCCTCGGTCGGCGGCTGCCCCTGCGGGACCCACCAGAGCCGGAACAGCCCCATGACGTGGTCGATGCGCAGCGCGCCGGCGTAGCGGAAGAGGGCCCGCAGGAGCTGGCGGTACGGCGCGTATCCCGACTCCGCCAGCCGGTCCGGGCGCCAGGGCGGCAGCCCCCAGTCCTGCCCGCGCGCGTTGAAGGCGTCCGGAGGCGCCCCCACGGAGAACCCGGCGGCGAAGTACGCCTGCTGGGCCCAGGCGTCCGCGCCCTCGGGATGCACGCCCACCGCGAGGTCGTGGACGACGCCCACCGGCATCCCCGCCTCCCGCGCGGCCCGCTGGGCGGCGGTGAGCTGGCTCTCGGTGAGCCAGGCGAGGCGGGAGTGGAAGTCGACGCGGTCCATCAGCTCGCCGCGCGCGCGGGCGGTCTCGGCGGACCGCGGGTCGCGCAGGCCGGCCGGCCAGCCGCGCCAGTCCGAGCCGTGCGTCTCCGCCAGCGCGCACCAGGTCGCGTGGTCCTCCAGCGCCTGGCCGCCCTCGGCGAGGTAGTCGGCGTAGGCGGCGCGGCGGCCGGGCCCGAGCGGGACCTCACGGACGAGTTCGAGCGCCTCCCGCTTGAGCTCCCACACCGCGTCCCGGTCGATCAGCGCGCCCTTGTCCAGCACCGCTTCCCGCAGCCGCTCGGCCCGCTCGCGCAGGGCCCCGAGCCGGTCGGCGTCGGCGACCTGGGCGTACTCGGGGATGTCCTCGATGCGCAGGTGCACCGGGTCGGGGAAGCGCCGCGAGGAGGGCCGGTAGGGGGAGGGGTCGGTGGGGGCGCCGGGCACGCCCGCGTGCAGCGGGTTGACCTGGACGAAGCCGGCGCCGAGCGCGCGCCCCGCCCAGGAGGTCAGTTCGGCGAGGTCGCCGAGGTCGCCCATGCCCCAGGAGCGGTGCGAGAGCAGGGAGTAGAGCTGGACGAGGAGTCCGTACGACCGTCCCGGCGGCGTGGGCAGTCGCGGCGGGGCCACGATCACGTGGGCGTCGGCAGTGCGGCCGTCGGGCGCGGTGGCGGTCAACCGGTGGATGCCGGGCGGGAGTTCGTCGGCGCCGGCGCGGATCTCGCCCTGTTCGGTCGCGATGCGCAGCCGGGTGCCCGCGGGCAGGTCGGCGAGGAACGCGGGCGGGCTGCCGCTCCAGCACACCACCGTCGGCGGCAGCAGGCGGGCGCGCAGCTCGCGCTCACGGGCCGCGAGGGCCGCGGCCGGGTCGCCCGCCTCGACGCCCAGGGCGGCCAGCGCCCGCGTGACGGCGGTGGCGGAGGCGGCGACCGTACGGTCCGGGGAGGGCTGGTAGGAGGTGGCGATGCCGTAGGACTCGGCGAGCCGGGACAGCTCCGGACCGGGGGGCTCCGCCATCTAGGGCTCCAGGTGGGCGTAGGACTCGCCGCTCGGGCAGGGCTCCGGATACGCGTCGGACTCGCTGGTCAGGGGGGCGGCGTCGGCGAGCGGGGGCTCGCTGGTGAGGGGCTGCTCGGCGTCGGGCAGGGGTGGTTCGCTGGTGAGCGGGGTCTCGGTGCAGGCGCCCTCGGCGCTGAAGACACAGAAGTGGTCAGCGGGCGCCTCGGGTTTGGACAGGGCCGGGAGCAGAAGGGGTGCCGGTGCGGCCACGGGGGCCTCCTTGTCGAGGACGACGACGGGGGTTACCGCAGCCCTACCCACAGGACGCGACGACAGACGTACAGGAGTGGAGAACGTGCTGTTCGTCATGTTCCGGGTCCCGGCCGCCTCCGTCCACTGATCACTATTCACTCAGTACATGTACGTGATGCATACTGGTCGCCATGAGCACCCGTCACATCCTGCTGGGGCTGCTCGCCGGTGGGCCGAGCCATGGCTACGACCTCAAGCGACGGCACGACGAGCGTTTCCCCCAGGCCCGTCCGCTCGCCTACGGGCAGGTCTACACGACCTTGCAGCGCCTGGTGCGGGACGGTCTCGCCGAGGTCGACGGCACCGACTCGGACGGCGGCCCGGAGCGCACGAAGTACCGCGCGACCGACGAGGGGGCGCGGGAACTGGCCGGGTGGGCCGGCCGGATCGCCCCGCCCGCGCCCTTCGTGACGAACGAGATCTTCGCCAAGGTCGTCGTCTCGATCCTGGCCGGCGGCGACCCGGAGGCCTATCTGAGGGCCCAGCGCGCCGCCCACATGGCGCGGATGCGCGAGCTCACCGCGGTCAAGACCGCCCCGGGAACCGACCTCGCGACCGTGCTCTCGGCGGACTACGCCCTCAACCACCTCGACGCCGACCTCCGCTGGATGACCACCACGGCGGCCCGGCTCACCACTTTGACCGCCGAGGTCGACTCGGCATGAGCGACAAGGGGGACACTCCGGTGCCACTTCTCGAAGGGCGCGAGCTCGGCAAGACGTACGGCAGGACCGAGGCCCTGCGCGGTGCCTCCCTGCGCCTGGACGTCGGCGAGATCCTCGCCGTCACCGGCACCAGCGGCAGCGGGAAGTCGACGCTGCTGCACTGCCTGGCCGGGATCGTCCGCCCCGACACCGGTTCGGTGTCCTACGGCGGCGAGCGCCTCGACCGGCTGCCCGAGAAGCGGCTGAGCGAGCTGCGCCGCACCGAGTTCGGCGTGGTCTTCCAGTTCGGCCAGCTGATCCCGGAGCTGACCGCGCTCGACAACGTGGCGCTGCCGCTGCTGCTCGCGGGCGTCTCCCGCGCGGACGCCCACACCCGGGCCGGTGAGTGGCTGGAGCGGTTCGGCGTGCGCGGCCAGTCCGCGCTGCGCCCCGGCGAGATGAGCGGCGGCCAGGCCCAGCGGACCGCGCTGGCCCGAGCCCTGATCACCGGCCCCAAGGCGGTCCTCGCCGACGAACCGACCGGCGCGCTGGACTCCCTGGCGAGCGAGCAGGTCATGACGGCCCTGGTCCACACGGCCCGCGAGTCCGGCACCGCGATCCTGCTGATCACCCACGACACCCAGGTGGCGGCCTACGCCGACCGCGAGGTCCGGATGAGCGACGGGGTCGTGGCTCCGGCGGAGGTGACGGCATGAGCACCGACCTCACGGCACGCCCCGCGGGCCCGCTGCTCACCGATCTCCGTATGGCCTGGCTGCTCACCCGCGGTTCCGACCGGCGGGAGTGGTGGCGGGTCGGGCTCACGGCGGTCGGGGCGGCGCTCGCGGCCGGCGTCGGGATGGCCGTCGTCGCGCTGAACTCGCTGGACGGGTACTACTCCGTGTCCTTCGGGTCCGGACTGCTCGACTCCGCGAGCGACCGGCGCAATGTCGGGCTCGCCCTGGTGACGCTGCTCGTCCCGGTGCTCGGGTTCCTCGGGCAGTGCGCGCGGATCGGCGCGGTGCACCGGGACCGGCGACTGGCCGCGCTGCGGCTCGCGGGGGCCGGTCCGTGGCAGGTACGGCGGATCGCGGCCCTGGAGTCCGGGATGGCCTGTCTGGCGGGCTCCGTGGCGGCCGTGGCCGTGTTCGTGCCGCTGCTGCTGCTTCTGTGGGACCGCCCCGGCGCCCTCACGTGGGCCGGTGTCGCCCTGGTTCCCGTGGTCGTACCGGTGCTGGGCGCGGCCGTGAGCATGCTGTCGCTGTGGCGGGTGGTGGCCTCTCCGCTGGGCTGGGTGCGGCGGGTCCGGCCGCTGTGGGGACCGGGCCGGGCCTTGCGGGTGGTGATCGGGCTCCTCGGCGTCACGGCACTGTGCGTCGGCCTGTCGTCGTTCGTCGGCGGCCCCGTCGAGGTGGCCCTCGGCCCGCCGGCCCTGTTCGCCGTCGTCCTGCTCGTCGGGGTCGCCACGGTGTCGCTGACCGGCACGGCGGCCCGGCGCCTGGGCGGGGCCCTGGCCTCCCGGGCCCAGAGCCCGGCGCTGCTGATCGCGGCGGAACGGCTGCGGGACGATCCGTGGGCGGCGGCCCGCACCCATGCCTCGGTGCTGCTGGTGACGGTCGTCGGCTCGGGCTTCGTGGGCGTACGGCAGGTGCTGCTGGAGACCCTCCACACCATGCGCCGCGAGGGAACGCTGGCGGCCGATCTGGGGTACTACACGACCGGCCTCGACCTGACGACCGCCGCGATCCTCGTAGCCCTCGCGCTGACCGTGACGGGGCTTGCCGTGGGCACCATGGAGTCCCTGGCCACCCGGCGCCGGGGCCTGGCGGCCCAGGTCGCCGCCGGGGTGCCCCACCGGGTGCTGGCCAGGGCACTGCTCCTGGAGACCGCGCTGCCGCTGGCTCCCGCGGTCGCGGTGGCGGGCCTGGGCGGTACGGCGATCGGCTTCTGGTACGCCTCGCTGGGCTCGGACCGGTCAGGCACGGTCCTGCCGTACGCCGCCCTCCTGGTCCCGCTCGGGATCTACGCGGCCTGCCTCCTGGCCGCCGCGACCTCACTGCCGCTGCTGCGCCGCTCGGTCCGCCCGGCGGAGCTGCGGTACACGTGAGCACATGAACGTCCGGCCCCGGAGGCACGGGGGACCTCCGGGGCCGGAACCGAGCCGCGTGCGCGGTGCACGAC
>NZ_JBHUXV010000060.1:0-55982 GCF_042669125.1 Streptomyces sp. NPDC057253
AGCAGTACGGCGGCCTCGGCGCGGCCGGTTCGACCGCGCCGCCGGCCAGCAGCGCCGCCACGGCCGCCTCGGGCCGCTCCCGGGCGCCGGTCCAGTGCTCGACGCGGCGGTGCCGGCCCGCGCGCGGGTCGTACCAGGAGGCGCAGTCACCGACCGCGACCACTCCCGGCAGGCCGGTGCGGCCGTCGCTGCCGCACACGACGCCGTCGGCGAGTTCGATGCCGGAGCCGGCCAGCCATTCGACGCACGGGCGGGCGCCGACGCCCACGACGACGAGGTCGGCGGGCAGGCTGCGGCCGTCCTCCAGCAGGACGGCCTCGACACGGCTCTCGCCGCTCAGTCCCTTGACGCCGGTTCCGCACAGCAGCCGTACGCCGTGGTCCGCGTGGAGGGCGGAGACGATCCCGCCCATGGCCGCGCCGAGCGGCCCGGCCAGCGGGGTCGGGGCGGCTTCCACGACGGTCACGTCGAGGCCGAGGGCGTACGCGGTGGAGGCGACCTCGGCGCCGATGAAGCCGCCGCCGATCACCACCAGCCGCCCGCCCAGGGCGAGTTCGTCGCGCAGGGCGCGGGCGTCCTCCAGGGTGCGCAGGGTGTGCACCCCGGCGAGGCCCGCCGTGCCGGGCAGGGTGCGGGCGGCGGCGCCGGTCGCGATGACGACGCCGTCCGCCCGGACCTCGCTGCCGTCGGCGAGCCGTACGGCGCGCTGCGGGCCGTCGAGGCCGGTGGCGCGGACGCCGAGCAGCCACTCGGCGCGCAGGTCCTCGTCGTCCGACTCCAGTGCCAGGTCCGCCTCGCCCAGGGAGCCGGCCAGGAACTCCTTGGACAACGGCGGCCGGTCGTAGGGGCGGTGGTGTTCGTCGCCGATGACGACGAGCCGCCCGTCGTAGCCCTGCTTGCGCAGGGAGCGTGCCGCCGACAGGCCGGCGAGGGAGGCGCCGACCACGGCGACGGTTTTCACGCGGGTCCTCCGGCGAGCCGGGCGGCCACGCAGGGCGGCAGGTTGGGCGCGTCCGTGGAGAGCTCGACGTAGATCATGCCGTCCTCGACGCGGACCTCGTGGGTGCGCACCGGGCGCTTGGCCGGCGGGGCGTCGACGGCACCCGTGCGCAGGTCGAACTTCGAGGCGTGCAGCGGGCATTCCACCTCGCAGCCCTCCAGCCAGCCGTCGGCGAGCGAGGCGTCCTGATGGGTGCAGGTGTCGTCGATGGCGAAGACCTCGCCGTCGTCGGTGTGGAACACCGAGACCGGCGGATCGATGTCGAGCCGGTAGGCCTCGCCTCGGGGGAGATCCACGAGACGGCACGCGGGAATCATCATGACACCTCGGTGCGTATAGCGAAACGGATTGCGGTGAACGCAACGTCAGTGTGCGGGCGCCCACAAACCCTTGTCAAGGAGTCCAGGGGGCGGACACAGGGGCGGCTGCCGGTTGCCTTATGCGCAACGCTGTGCGCGATGAGGAACATCACAGCACTACCACGGAGCGCAGCACCTCACCCCGGTGCATCTTCTCGAACGCCTTCTCCACGTCCTCGAGGCCGATGGTCTCGGAGACGAAGGCGTCCAGGTCGAAGCGCCCGGACAGATAGAGGTCGATGAGGGCGGGGAAGTCGCGCGAGGGCAGACAGTCGCCGTACCAGGAGGACTTGAGCGCGCCGCCGCGGCCGAAGACGTCCAGGAGCGGCAGCTCCAGCTTCATCTCGGGGGTGGGCACACCGACCAGGACGACGGTGCCGGCGAGGTCGCGGGCGTAGAAGGCCTGTTTGTACGTCTCGGGGCGGCCGACCGCCTCGACGACCACGTCGGCGCCGAAGCCGCCGGTCAGGTCGCGGATTGCCTCGACCGGGTCGGTCGCACGTGAGTCGACGGTGTGGGTGGCGCCCATCCCGGTGGCCCGCTCCAGCTTGCGCGGGTCGACGTCGACGGCGATGACCTTGGTCGCGCCGGCGAGGCGGGCCCCCGCGAGGGCGGCCATGCCGACCCCGCCACAGCCGATGACGGCGACGGAGTCGCCGCGGCCGACGGCACCGGTGTTCACGGCCGCGCCGAAGCCGGCCATGACCCCGCAGCCGAGCAGTCCGGCGGCGGTCGCCGGGGCCGCCGGGTCGACCTTGGTGCACTGGCCGGCCGCGACCAGGGTCTTCTCGGCGAAGGCGCCGATGCCGAGGGCGGGGGCGAGCGGGGTGCCGTCGGTGAGGGTCATCTTCTGCCGGGCGTTGTGGGTGGCGAAGCAGTACCAGGGCCTGCCCTTGCTGCACGCCCGGCAGGTGCCGCACACCGCACGCCAGTTGAGGATGACGAAGTCACCCGGTTCGAGCCCGATGACACCCTCCCCGACGGCCTCGACGCGCCCGGCCGCCTCGTGCCCCAGCAGGAAGGGGAAGTCGTCGTTGATCCCGCCCTCCCGGTAGTGCAGATCGGTGTGACAGACCCCGCACGCCTCGACCTTCACCAGCGCCTCGCCGGGCCCCGGGTCGGGGACGACGATCGTCTCAACGGAGACCGGGGCGCCCTTCCCCCGGGCGACGACAGCACGAACCTCGTGAGCCATGGGTCACTCCTCTGATGGACCTGTGGGTTGCCTCATTCGATACACGTATCACCATGCGCAACTGAGCATCGAGGAAGGGGAGACATCGGGTCAAGAGGTCGGTTCCGGCCGGATCCGGAAGGGGTTCCGGCAAGGAAAGGACAGTTGGCGACATGTGGTCACGGCGTCGGCCGGGGTGCACTGTGATGGCCCCTACCGCACGCCGGAGGCACGGGTAGGGGTGGGCATGGGCGACGTCACAGGAACGGACCCGACAGCAACGGCGCCGGTCGCCGCCCCACCACCGCACGGTTGCGCCGCGGCCCGCTCGGCGAGGGCCACCGACTACGGCACGGCCGTCCCCGGTACGACCCTCCCGGGCCCCGCGGCCCCGCCGTCAGCCGTACCGGGAGCCCGCGCAACGGGTGCCGTCGTACCGGGAGCGGCCGAGGAAAGGTTCCGCGGGTTGTTGGAGGCCGCTCCGGACGCCATGGTCATCGTCGACGACGCCGGCATCATCAAGCTCGTCAACGCCCAGACCGAGGCGCTCTTCGGCTACGCACGCGAGGACCTGCTCGGCCGTCCCGTCGAACTGCTCATGCCGCACCGCTTCCGCGGCCAGCACGGCGTGCACCGCGGCCGGTACGCCGCCAACCGCCAGGTCCGTCCGATGGGCGCCGGACTCGACCTGCACGGACTGCGCGAGGACGGCACCGAGTTCCCGGTCGAGATCAGCCTGAGCCCCATGGAGACGGCGGACGGGCTGCTGGTGTCCGCCGCGGTGCGGGACGTCAGCGACCGCAAGGCGGCCGAGGCTCGTATCAACGAACTCGCCGCGCTCGTCGAGTCCTCCCAGGACGCGATCCTCGCCAAGACGCTCGACGGATACATCACCTACTGGAACGCGGCCGCACAGCGGCTCTACGGCTACACCGCCGAGGAGGCCATCGGCCGCCATGTGTCGATGCTCTCCCCCGACGCACTGCACGGCGACATCAACGCCCTGCTGAAGCGGCTGCGGCACGGCGAGAAGGTGGAGCACTTCGAAACCCTGCGGGTCACCCAGTCCGGCACTCTGCTGGACGTCGACGTGACCCTGTGGCCCACCCGGGACACCCACGGCAAGGTCGTCGGGGCCTGTGCGATCGTCCGGGACATCAGCGACCGCAAACGCGCCGAGGCCGAACTCACCGAACTGTACGAGCAGCAGCGGCACATCGCGCTCACCCTCCAGCGCAGCCTGATGGGCACCCCGCCGGCCCTCCCCGGACTCGCCACCGCCAGCCGCTACCGCCCGGCCACCCAGGGCGCCGGGGTGGGCGGCGACTGGTTCGACCTGATTCCGCTGGGCGCCGGCCGGGTCGGAGTCCTCATCGGCGATGTCATGGGCCGTGGCCTGGAGGCGGCCGCCGTCATGGGCCAGCTGCGCTCGGCCGCGCACGCCCTCGCCAAGACCGGGATGCAGCCGCGTCAGCTCATGCAGGAGCTGGAGAGCTGCGTCACCGACCTCGACGTCCCCGACCAGCTCGTCACCTGCTGCTATCTGACCATCGCCCCCGACACCGGCACGGTCACCGTCTGTTCCGCCGGTCATCTGCCGACGCTGGTCGCCGTCCCCGGCGAAGGGGTGCGCCGGCTGGCCGTGCCGGTGAACGCGCCGCTCGGGGTCGGCGACGTGCTCTACGAACAGTCGTCGGTGGCCGTCCCGCCCGGTGCCACGCTCGTCCTCTACACCGACGGACTGATCGAGACGCCCGGCAGCGACATCGAGGAGCGGGTCGGCGAACTCACCTCGGTGCTGAACGACTTCTTCCTCGACCAGCCCAGCCTGGAGGCGGCCGCCGACCACGTCCTCGCCGGACTGCTCCCGGACGCGGAGAGCCACAACGACGACGTCACCCTGCTGCTCGCGCAGTTGCCCGACGTGCCGCCCGCCGCCGTGAGCACCGACCTGTCCGCCGTCCCGGAGTCCGTGCCGGAGGGCAGGGCCTTCCTGCGCAAGGCCCTGCTCTCCTGGGACTGCGCCGAGTCCGCGGACGAGGCGCTGCTGCTGCTCTCCGAGACCCTCACCAACGCCGTTCAGCACGCCGAGGGACCCGTCGGGCTGCATCTGTGCCGCACCGACACCGGCCTCACCGTCGAGGTCAGCGACCACAGCCCGCACCTCCCCCAGCCCCGCCTGGCCGCCGACGACGAGGAGTCCGGCCGTGGCCTCCTCCTGGTGAGGACCCTCGCCGAGACCTGGGGCGTGCGCCCGACGGACGACGGCAAGACCACGTGGTTCACGCTGAAGATGTGAGACGGGGACGGGCGGCACCGGTCACTCCCCCACGTAGGCCTCCAGATCACTCCCCCACGTAGGCCTTCAGATGCTCCGCCGTCAGCGTCGACCCGGCGGCGACGAGCTCGGCCGGCGTCCCCTCGAAGACGACGCGGCCGCCGTCGTGGCCCGCGCCCGGGCCGAGGTCGATGATCCAGTCGGCGTGGGCCATGACCGCCTGGTGGTGTTCGACGACGATGACGGACTTGCCGGAGTCGACGAGGCGGTCGAGCAGGCCCAGCAGCTGTTCGACGTCGGCGAGGTGGAGGCCGGTCGTCGGTTCGTCGAGGATGTAGACGCCGCCCTTGTCCCCCATGTGGGTCGCCAGCTTCAGCCGCTGCCGCTCACCGCCGGACAGCGTGGTGAGCGGCTGCCCGAGGGTGAGATAGCCGAGCCCGACGTCCGAGAGCCGCTCCAGGATCCGGTGCGCCGCCGGCGTCCGCGCCTCACCGGTGTCGAAGAACTCCTCCGCCTCCGTCACCGGCATCGCGAGCACCTCGCTGATGTCCCGCCCGCCGAGGTGGTACTCGAGCACCGAGGCCTGGAACCGCTTCCCCTCGCACTCCTCACAGGTCGTCGCGACCCCGGCCATCATCGCGAGGTCGGTGTAGACGACCCCGGCACCGTTGCAGGTGGGACAGGCCCCCTCGGAGTTCGCGCTGAACAGCGCCGGCTTCACACCGTTGACCTTCGCGAACGCCTTCCGGATCGGTTCGAGCAGTCCGGTGTACGTCGCCGGGTTGCTGCGCCGCGAGCCGCGGATCGCCCCCTGGTCCACGGACACGACCCCCTCCGCGGCCGGGATCGACCCGTGCACCAGCGAGCTCTTGCCGGATCCCGCGACCCCGGTGATCACGGTCAGCACCCCGAGCGGGATGTCGACGTCGACGTCCTGGAGGTTGTGCGTGCTCGCACCCCGGATCTCCAGCGCCCCGGTCGCCTTGCGGACCGTGTCCTTGAGCCCGGCCCGGTCGTCGAAGTGGCGCCCGGTGACGGTACCGCTGGTCCGCAGCCCCTCCACCGTGCCCTCGAAACAGACCGAACCGCCCGCCGTGCCGGCCCCCGGACCGAGGTCGACGACATGGTCGGCGATCACGATCGTCTCCGGCTTGTGCTCCACGACCAGCACCGTGTTGCCCTTGTCCCGCAGGCGCAGCAGCAGGTTGTTCATGCGCTGGATGTCATGCGGGTGCAGCCCGATCGTCGGCTCGTCGAAGACGTAGGTGACATCGGTGAGGGAGGAGCCGAGGTGCCGGATCATCCTGGTGCGCTGCGCCTCACCGCCGGACAGCGTGCCCGAGGGGCGGTCCAGGGAGAGATAGCCGAGCCCGATCTCCACGAAGGAGTCGAGGGTCTCCCCCAGCGCCGTCAGCAGCGGCCCGACCGAGGGTTCCTTCAGCGCGCGCACCCACTGGGCGAGGTCGCTGATCTGCATCGCGCAGGCGTCGGCGATGCTGATCCCCTTGATCTTCGAGGAGCGTGCACCCTCGTTGAGCCGGGTACCCTCGCACCCGGGGCACACCATGAAGGTGATCGCCCGGTCCACGAACTCGCGGATGTGCGGCTGCATCGATTCGCGGTCCTTGGCGAGCATCGACTTCTGGATCCGCGGCACGAGACCCTCGTACGTCATGTTGATGCCCGCGATCTTCATCCTGACCGGCTCGCGGTACAGGAAGTCCTGGAGCTCGCGCTTGGTGAACTTCCCGATCGGCTTGTCCGCGGGGAAGAAGCCGGACTCGCTGTACAGGCGGTAGTTCCAGCCGCCGGCCTTGTAGCCGGGGATGGTCAGGGCGCCTTCGTCCAGCGACTTGGAGTCGTCGTAGAGCTGGGTGAGGTCGATGTCGTTGACCGTGCCCCGGCCCTCGCACCGCGGGCACATGCCGCCGACGATGCTGAAGCTGCGGCGCTCCTTCACGGTCTGCCCGCCGCGCTCCATGGTGACCGCGCCCGCCCCGCTGATCGAGGCGACGTTGAAGGAGAACGCCTTGGGCGAGCCGATGTGCGGGGTGCCGAGCCTGCTGAACAGGATGCGCAGCATCGCGTTGGTGTCGGTGACGGTGCCGACGGTGGAGCGCGGGTCGCCGCCGAGCCGCTGCTGGTCGACGGTGATCGCGGTGGTCAGACCGTCGAGGACGTCGACCTCGGGCCGGGCGAGGGTGGGCATGAAGCCCTGCACGAAGGCGCTGTAGGTCTCGTTGATCAGCCGCTGCGACTCGGCGGCGATGGTGTCGAACACCAGCGAGCTCTTGCCGGAGCCGGAGACTCCGGTGAAGACCGTGAGCCGGCGCTTCGGGATCTCGATGCTGACGTCCTTGAGGTTGTTCTCGCGCGCCCCGTGCACGCGGATCAGGTCGTGGCTGTCAGCGGCGTGCCGGTCGCCCGAAGTGGCCTTGCCCATGGTCTTTCGTCCTCCCGTTTCGACAACTTCGAACACTATGTCGATGCGCGCGGCTCAGCGCAGCTCCTGGACCCGGATCAGATTGCCCGCGGGGTCGAGGAAGGCGCAGTCCCGCACGCCGTACGGCTGCTCGATCGGCTCCTGGATCACCTCGGCGCGGGCCTGGAGCCGCTCGAACACCGAGTCGAGGTCCGGGGTGGTGAGCAGGAGCCCCGGGCCCTCGCCCACCGGGTGCAGGACGACCGAGCTGTCGGCCTGGCCCGCCGGGCCGACCGTGATCCAGCGCAGCCCGTCGCGGCCGACGTCGCCGCGGACCTCGAAGCCGAGCACGTCCCGGTAGAAGGCCAGGGAGGCCTCCGGGTCCTGGTGCGCGAGGAAGCCCGCCCGAATCGTGATGTCCATGTGCGTCACGCTAGCCAGGGCCCCGGGCGGGCGCTTCTCGAATCCTGACCGGTCTCAGCGCACCAGGCCCGCGATGTGCGCGGTGACCGTGTCGAGGATGTCCGCCCACGCCGCCGCGTCACCGAGGACCAGGTAGTTCAGGGTCAGCCCGTCGGTCATCGCCGCGAGATAGCGGGCCAGGACGGAGACGGGCACCCTCAGCTCCAGCTCCATGTCCTTGCGGAGCTGCTCGATGAGCTCGGCGTAGGCCTCGCCGTACAGCTCGTACTGGCGTCGGGCGAGGTGCTCGAACCCGGGCTCACGCAGCGCGTACTGGGTGAGCTCGTAGGTGAGCATGTGCGCCTCGGGGTTGGCGCGGACATGGTCCCAGTACGCCCGGAACCCGGCGGCGACGGTCTCCTCCAGGGTGTCCCTGGGGCGCAGCGCCTCCTGGACCACGCTCACCGAGTGGTCGGTGAGCGTGGTGATCACGGCTTCGAGGAGGGCCTGCTTGGAGTCGAAGCAGTAGTGGAAGACGCTCAGGGACACCCCGGCCTCGGCGGCGATGGACCGGGTCGTCGTCTTCGCGACGCCGTCCCGGGCCATCGCCCTGATCGCCGCTTCCGTCAGCTGTCTGCGCCGCTCGGCCGACGGCATGCGTGCCATGGAGGAACCCCTGTCTCAGCCGCTGTGGACGCCCACCTCGTAGAGCGAGTATCCCCAGTCGGTGCCGCGGTCCAGGCCGTGCACCCGGACGTAACGGGCCGGTGTCCCGGCGAACTTGGCGGTGTCCAGGCCCCCGTCACCGGAGGACGTGGACCAGACACTCTGCCAGTTCGTGCCGTCCGTCGACAGCTCGATCCGGTACGCCTTGCCGTACGCCCGCTCCCAGTCGAGCGTGACCTTGGAGACCAGGTTGGTGGAGCCCAGGTCGACCTGCCACCACTGGTCGTCACTCCAGTCGCTCGCCCAGCGCGTCCCGTCGTCCCCGTCCACGGCCCGTCCCGGCTGGTAGCTGGTGAAGGGGTTGGACTCGGACGAACTGGCCGTGGCCGCCCGCCCGTTGGCAAGGTTGACGGATGCCTGGTGTCGCTCGGTCGTGCCCCAGGTGTCGAGGTAGGACTCCGCCCCGCGGAACAGGTCGTCGACCACGTCCTGACCGCCGACGAGCCGGATGTCCTCGATCCAGTCGGGGATCAGACCCACATGGGCGGCCCCGTCGGTGTTGAAGTCGAAGGTGCGCTGCCCGGAGGTCTGCTTGTCGATCACCGAGCCGCCGTCGACGCTCTTGAAGGGGTACGTCACCTTGTTCGCGGCGTCCGCTCCGCGCGGTGCGGGGTGGTCGCCGATGCCGTTGAAGTCGGTGCCGTAGCCGTAGCCCACGCCGTACTTGTCGCGCAGGGCGTTGGTGCGCTTGGCCTCGGCGGCGAACCCTTCGGAGCCGTGCATGTACTGGGCGACGAACCCGCCGAGCGAGTAGACCCGCTCGGTCCAGTTGAGGTCCATCCAGCTGTGCGAGGAGAGCACGCCCGGGTAGTTCGCGGCCTCGAAGATGTCGAGGACCTGGCCGGTGGCCTTGACGCTCATGTGGTCGATCTCGAGCATCATCTTGCGTTTCATCATGCCGCGCACGGCGTACTCGCCGAGATCGGTGAGCCCGCGGACATTGCACTGCGCGGCCTTGTCGTACGACGGGACCTCGACGCCGGCCGGCAGGTCCTCCTCGGCCTCGGAGGCCGCCGTGCCGATGGGGTTGTCGTGCTGGGGGCCCTTGCAGTCCTCGGTCTGCCAGAAGGTGCCGGTGGACAGGAACTGCCCGACGTTGATGGCGGTGCCGAGCCCGCCCTCGTCGAAGCGGACCCCGCACAGGGCGTTGTCGAACTTGTGGCACAGGAACATGGAACGCACGCCCAGCCCGTACAGCTCGTCGAGCCCCTTGTCGATGTCCGCCTTGCTGCACTGCCCGATGTCGAGGATCTGCTTGCAGCCGAAGGGCTCGGAGGTCTCGACGCCGAGAATGACGGCCAACTTGCCCTGCTCGATGACCTGTCGGGCCTGCGCGCTGTCGGTGACGATCCGGAACCAGCCCTTGCCGGTGCCGCCGTACATCTTGTCGATGAAGGCCTGGAGGTCGTAGGTGAGCTTGGCCTGGAGGCGGATCGAGGTCATCTCGTCACAGCTGCGGTCCTTGAACGGGTAGATCGAGCAGATCATCCCGTTGGTGACGAGGTCGTTGACGAGTACCCGCTGGCCACCGCGCCAGGCTCGTTCCACCCAGGCGTAGTAGTTGGCCTGGTGGGTCATCGAGTCGTACGCCGGCCAGTCCTTGAAGGTCGGCCAGCCGACCGGGTCGTGCCTGCCGTCGCCGCCGTGGGTGATGTAGTCGAAGATCGCGAGGGTGCCGTCGGGGTAGTGCTCGGGGCAGTCCTTGAGCGCGTCGGCGACTCCGGCCTCGGAGAAGACCTTGCCGCAGATCAGCCGCCCGCCGAAGGCCTCGTTGGAGAAGAGGTGGTTGTGCGCGTCGACGAACCCCCTTACCTCACCGGCGGAGTTGGTGCCGGTGAAGGGCGCTCCGGTGACGTTGATCTGGGCGTCGGGGGTGGGCCGTGCGGTCGGTGTCCACCAGTCGGTGGCCGCCGAGCTCGGCGTGGGGCCGAGGATCGCGGCCAGTACCAGGAAGAGCACGGAGACGACGGTGATGTTCTTGCGTCTGCGGCAGGAGCGTCCAGTCACGGCCCACGTCCCTCGGTCGGCGGGGGCGCCGTCGACCGAGGGCGTTTTGACTGCCCTTGGGATTGTCATGACCGGCGCAAGAGATACGTCGAGGATCGCGACTGAGCGCGTTCCGAGTCAAGAGTCCGGGACAGTTGACCTGATACCTCGGGTCCATCAACTGTTCACGCAGGACGCCCCGTTGAGGGTGAACGCGCCCGGCGCCGTGTTCACGGCTCCCTTGCTGCCGATGAAGCCGACGGTCACCGAGCCCCCGGCGGGAATGGTGTTGGTGTAGGAAGCCGGGGTGACGGTCACCGAGCCACCGCTCTGCGCGGCGGTGCCGCCCCACATGTTCGACACGGTCTGCCCGTCCGCGAAGGAGAAGCCCAGCTTCCAGCCGGTGACCGCAGCCGTGCCCGTGTTGCGGATCGCGATCTCGCCCTGGAAGCCGCCGGGCCAGTCGCCGACCACGCGGTAACCGACGGAGCAGCTTCCGGCGGGCGTGGCGGTGGTGGTGACGCTCACCGTGGCCGAGCGCGCCGACCTGTTGCCGGCCGCGTCGCGCGCGTAAACGGCGAAGGAGTAGGCGGTGTTGGCGCTCAGCCCGGTCACCGTCACCGAGGTGCCGGTGGCGGAGGCGACCGTGGTCTCGGTGCCACCGCTCACGCGCACGACGTCGTATCCGGTGACGCCAACGTTGTCACCGGACGCCGTCCAGGCGAGGTGCGCGGAGGTCGCCGTCACCGCGGAGGCGGTCGGGGTGCCGGGAGCGGTCGGGGCCTGGGTGTCGCCCGCGCCGCCGCCGAAGACCGTGGCTTCCTTGGCGGTCTGCGCGATGCCGTTGACGCCGTGGAAGACGCGCTGACCCCATGAAGTCATCCGTGCCGGGTCGAAGTTGAGGACGAGGTCGAGGATCGGGTCGGTGTTGCCGCTCCAGGACCAGGCGAGGTAGCCGAGTCCCAGCTGTTGGGCGGCGGCCATCATGGTGTCCTCGTCGGGATCGCCCCACTGGTCGGCGGGGCCGCCGAACTCCCCGATGAGGATGGGCAGTCTGGCCTCGCCGAAGGCGTTCAGATAGTCGGTGATCTCAGCCGCGGTGTCGAAGACGCTGTACATGTGGATGGAGAAGATCAGATTGCCGGTGGTGTCGGCGGCGTACACGGACCGGGCGTTGGTCCGCATGACCTGCTGCCAGTCCTGGCCCCAGTTGGGCGCGTCGACCATGATCGTGTGCTCGAAGCCGGCGTTGCGCAGCTTCTGGATCGCGGCGATCGTCGGGGCGGTCCATCCTTCCGGACCGGTGTTGCCCCAGGGCTCGTTGCCGATGTTGATGACGATGTAGTCCTCCTGGCCGGCGAGCACGTCCTTCAGGCCGATCCAGTAGTCGGCGGCCTGGTCGAGGGTGCCCGCGGCGGCGTCCTCGCCGTAGCCGGTGGTGTCGTGCACCTCCAGGACGCAGATGAGCTTGTTGGCCTTGCACCGGGCGATGACGTCGGCCACGTCCGAGGCGCTGTTGGCGGTCCAGCGGTGGCCGTCGGCGAGGACGACCCTGACCGTGTTGGCGCCCTGGGCCTTGATGTCGGCCAGCGAGCCCAGTTCGTTGGGGTACCAGGTGTGGGCGTGATTGACGCCGCGCATGACGAAGTCGTTGCCGTTGCCCTCGACCAGGCGGCCGTTGCTGATGTGCAGACCGGTGGCGGCCGGGGCGCGGGCATCCCCGGCGGCCTGGGCCGCACCGGGAGCGAGGGCGCCGAGCACCACCAGTGCCACGAGGGTGGCCAGCCTGGCCAGGAGGGTGCTCAAGGGGCTCTTTCCTGTTCTTCTCACTGCGGCTCCAGGGGTGGGTGAGACAGCCGGAAGGGGCGTGGACGTAGCGTGGGAGCGCTCCCATAGAAGCCACTCCGTCAAGTACACGTCAAGACGCGTGACGGCAAAGGGCGTCGGCCGCGCATAGGGTTCCGAGCCTCGACCACCGCACCCGGGAGGCACGTTGACCACGCGACCCGTCGACCCCGACGCCGTCAACGCCGAGGCATGGCAGGCCTACGGCGACCATCATCTGCGGCGCGGAACCGTGCTGCCGGAGTTGGAGCGGTTCGACTGGGGCCCGGGAGGCACCGGCCCGGGCGCCGAGATCCTCGGCGAACTCGCCGGGCGGCGGGTGCTGGACCTCGGCTGCGGTACGGCCCGGCACGCGGCGCACCTGGTCCGCACGCACGGCGCCCAAGTGGACGCGGTCGACTCCTCCCCGACCCAGCTCGAACGGGCCCGCGCCCGCTACGACTCCCTGCCCGGCCTGCGCCTGATCAGCGCCGACGCCGTCGAGCACCTCGACTCGGCGGAGCCGTACGACGTCGTCTGCTCCGTCAACGCGGTGCCGTACACCGACCCCCGCCGTCTGCTGCCCGCGCTGGCCGCGGCGCTGCGCCCCGGCGGGCGGCTGTGCTTCACCGTGCTGCACACCAACTCGCTCGGCGACGGGCCCTCGTCGGCCGTGGAGTCCCGGCCCGAGGTGCTGCGGCTCGCCGGGGGCGGGTCGACGACCGTGCGGATGTGGGTGCTGACGCCGGAGCTCTGGACCGACCTGCTCGCCGAGCACGGGCTGCGGGTGGAGGGCATCGACGTCCTCGACGCACCGGAGGAGGGCAACCACGCCTCCTACCGGCTCTTCCGGGCGACCCGGCCGGTCCGGGTCTCCTCCCGCCCGCGCAGCAGCCGGCCTCCGGTCCCGCACGCGGCGATCGGGGTCGGCGCCATCCTCTACGGCCCGCGCGGACTGCTCCTCGGCCGGCACCGGCGCGGCACCTGGGAGCTGCCCGGCGGCACGGTCGAGCCCGGCGAGTCCCTGGAGCAGACCGTCGTACGCGAACTCCGCGAGGAGACCGGGATCGAGGCCCGCCCCACCGACGTTCGGCTCCTGGGCACGCTCCTCGACGAGGCCGGCGGCGTGGTCCGGATGACCGTGGCCACCGAGGTCACGGCCTGGCACGGCGAGCCGTCGGACCAGCCCGACGAACGCGTCGGAGACTGGCGCTGGTTCCCCCTGGACCGCCTCCCGGAAAACCTGTTCGTGTGCAGCGCGCAGGGCCTCACGTCCTGGCGCCCGGAACTGCCGATCGACCACACTCCGGCACACTTCACGCGGTACGCACCCTGACGCGGCAACGGGCGACCCACGCCCGCAACGCCCCGCCATCTCCGCTCGCGGAACAGGGGCCTACAGTCGGTCCGTGCTCTTCATCGCGGACGGCCAGTCCGCCGCCCCAAGTGGAGGCAGCCGGCCGTGGTGCAGGGCGAGGACCCGGGCCGTCTGCAGAAGCTGGGCCGCAAGCGGTCGCGGCTGCTGGCGGTGGGGCTCGTCGCGGCTGCGGTCCTGTGGCCCGTTCTCGTCTTCTTGTTCCTCCTCGACTTCGGCTGCGACGTCGCCACCTGCTAGCGCCGCGACACGCGGTAGGCCCGTTGAGAAAGGATGACCGCGTTTGGAGCTCAAGGACGTCCTGGCCGACTGGCGGGACTACGACGACGCGGCGTTCCGGCTCGGAATCATCCTCGGGGTCTTCCCGCCCGACCAGAAGTTCTCCTCGGTGAAGCGGATGTTCTGGGTCGACGGATATCCCCTGGGCGACATGCTCGTGGACATCCTGGACCGGATGGCCGAGGCGGGCGTTCTCCTCAAGGACGAGGACGACGCCCGGTACAAGTGGAACCCGGAGCCCATCGACCTGTCCTGAGGCCGGTCGCCCGAGCAGCGGACCGTGCAACCCCCTCGCAACCTTCCCCGTGCTGCACTCGACCACCATGGACGAGGATTCCGCACGTGTCGGGTACGACGAGGTGCCGCGGGTCGAGCTCACGCCTGCGGCCGCCGGGCTGTTGCGGCGGCTGCACGAGGCGCACGGACCGTTGATGTTCCATCAGTCCGGTGGCTGCTGTGACGGCAGCGCGCCGATGTGCTACCCCGAGGGCGAGTTCCGGACCGGTGGCTCGGACGTGCTGCTCGCCGAGCTGGACGTGGCGGGGGTCGAGGCGCCGGTCACGTTCTGGATGTCGAGGAGCCAGTACGAGGTGTGGGCCCACACCCGGCTGATCGTCGACGTGGTCGAGGGCCGGGGCAGCGGGTTCTCCCTGGAGGCACCCGAGGGGGTGCGTTTCCTCATCCGTTCGCGTGTGGTCGGTCCCGAGTAGGCCCCCCGGCCGTCGTCGTCTGGTGCACTTCCCCTGAGTTCTGGGACAGTTGACGAGACCTCAGGGAGAGCTGTGACGCACCGTCAAGGACGTTTCGGCGCAGGCAGATCGGTACTGACGTTACTCGCGGCACTCGGCACGCTGGCCGGTGCGACCCTGGTGGGCGCGGCCCCGGCCGGCGCCGCGCCGCAGTGGACACGGCTCGCGACGGGCGTGCGCTACGGGCAGTTCGACATCCCCGCGGCCGCGGGGCCGGCGCACGCCCATGTGCTGAGCGTGGACCTGCGCGACCCGCGGGTGCGGGTGGAGCTGCTGTATCCGGGAGCGGTGGCCGCGCGGGACACGGTGTCCCGGCAGGCGACCGCGCAGGGTGCCCTCGCGGGGGTGAACGGCGACTTCTTCAACATCTCGGAGGTTCAGCACCCGGGCGTGCAGGCGACCGGCGCGAGCGTGGGACCGGCGATCGCACGGGGGCGGGTGCTCAAGGGGGCGGTGCCGGACGGCCAGCGTTTCGGGCCCGCGCTGCCCCCCGGTACCGGCACCGAGGACGTGTTCGGGGTGGGCACCGACCGCCGGGCCCGCCTGGACGACCTGGCCCTCGCCGGGTCGGTCCGCACCCCCGAGGAGCGGCTGCCGCTCGGCGGGCTCAACCAGTACGCCCTGCCGGTCGGTTCGGTGGGAGCCTTCACCTCGGACTGGGGCAGCGCGTCCCGGGTGCGGGCGACCTGCGGGACGGACGCGGACCGGGCGGCCCCGTGCAGCACCGACACCCATGAGGTGACGGTCCGTGCCGGGCGGGTCGTGGCCACCGCCGACACCCCGGGCAGCGGACCGATCTCCGCGAAGACCACCGTGCTCGTGGGCCGCGAGGCGGGCGCGCAACAGCTGCGCAAGCTCGCGGTCGGCTCGGCGGTGTCGGTGGAGCACCGGCTGGTCGCCGCCTCGTCGTGGATCCCGTACCGCTTCGCGCTCGGCGGCTATCCGGTGCTGGCGCACGGCCGTCCGCTGCCCGGCCTCGACCGCAGGACGTCCGCCGTGCGTACGGCCGTGGGGATCGCGAACGGCGGCCGGACGCTGTATCTCCTGGCGCTGGACGGGGCGCCCGCCTATCGCAGCGGGCTGACAATCGCCGAAGTCGCCGACACCATGCGGACGTTGGGCTCGGTCGACGCCTTCAGCCTGGACGGCGGCGGTTCTTCGACCATGGCCGCCCGGCTGCCGGGCACGCGTTCCGTCGCCGCCCTCAACCACCCTTCGGACGGCGCCGAACGCCCGGTCCCCAACGGCATCGGGGTCTTCTCGAAGCGCTGACCCCGGCCCGGGTCAGGGGCGCAGACTGCTGACGATGTCGGCGGTCGCCGTCATGCCGCTGTGGATGGTGGGCGCGATGTTCGTGCCGGCGAGGTAGAAGCCGAGCAGCGCGCACACCAGCGCGTGGGAGACCTTGAGTCCACCGCTGCGAATGAAGATCACCGCAAGGATCAGCAGCAGCACCAGCACCGAGATGGAAATCGCCATGGACAGCCTCCTCCGCCACGCCGCCGGGTCCGTTTCACGGCGTTCGGGCGCAAGTGTGGCGTAGCGGAGGGTTCGTCCGGGCGGCTGAAGTGTCCTCCGAACGAGTGGTGTCACACCCGTGGGGGTCCGGCTATCGGTGGGCGTCCAGGAAGGCCTCCAGGCCTGCCAGGTCGTCGGTGTTGAAGTAATCGACGTCGGCGGCGAGGAGTTCGGTCCACAGCGCGTCCCGGGCCGGGCCCGGCAGGTCCGGGGTGGCCCAGAAGCGCACCTTCTGCCCACGCGCGTGGGCCTGCCCGACGATGCTCCGCAGCTTCTGCCGCTCGGCCTCGGGGAAGGCCCCTTCGCCGAGCCAGGTGAAGTTGAGCGTCCAGTTGTCGCTGATCAGCGGGATGAAGGCGGCGGGCGCCGAGGTGCCGAGGTCGGCGAGCCTGCCGTCGTAGAAGGCCCGCCGTACGGTCTGGGCCGCCATGGGCACCCGGGCGGCACGGTCGCCGGAGATCACGGCCGTGACCGCGCCCGGCACGACCTTGCCGTGGACGTAGGTCGTGAACAGGTGCCGGTAGCGCCGCAGATGGCGGTCGAGTTCGAGGTACGTCGAGGAGCCCTCGGTCTTGATGTCGACGAGCAGTTGGAGGGGACGGCGGTCTCCCCGGTACACCGAACCGTGGTGGGCCTTCACGATCCTGGCCAGCGGGTCGAGGTAGAGGGACTCCAGGGTGCGCGTCGGGTCCAGGTCCTCCACGGTGTGGCCGATGAGGAGTTGGTCGCCGACGAGGAAGATGTCGGCCTCGACGCTGCCGAAGCGGTGGTCGAGGGCGTCGAGAAGTGGGCGCGGATGCTCGTAGTCGTTGTGGGCGTGGGCGCGCCACAACGGGCGCGGGCGGTGCTTGTGTTCGGCGGCCCAGGCGCTGCCGGCGGGTGGGGCGAGTACCGCGGCGGCCGCGAGGCCGAAGGTGGTGAGGGCTCTGCGACGGGTGGTGCGGGCCATGTTCTGCCTCCCTGTGGGGCCGGTCGGAACCACAGGGAGTATGGGGCCGTTTCCCCCTCAAGGGACCTGTACGCGACAGGAGTTGGCCGGACCGCCGTCGCCCGTTCACTCCTTCCGCGCAGCCGCACGGGAAAGCCCGCCCCAGGTGGGGCGGGCTTCACCGGACTGCGAGCGGTGTGCTCAGGGCGCCTGGAGGTCGACGAGTTCGGCCAGTCGGGCGCGGTGCGCACCCGCCGTACCGTACGCGATCGAGTCGGACTTGGCCCGCTTCAGATACAGGTGCACCGGGTGCTCCCACGTCATGCCGATCCCGGCGTGCAGTTGGAGCGCCTCCTCGGCGGCGTGCACGGCGACGGACGCCGCGTAGGCCTGGGCGACGGCGACCGCCACGTCCGCGTCCGCACCGGTGGCGAGCGCGTCGGCCGCGTTGCGGGCGGCGGCACGGAGGTTGACGACCTCCAGCCACAGCTGGGCGAGCCGGTGCTTGAGCGCCTGGAAGCCACCGACGGGCCGGTTGAACTGCTTGCGCTCCTTGAGGTAGCGCACGGTCTCGGTCAACGTCCATTCGGCGAGCCCGAACTGCTCGGAGGCGAGCAGCCCGGCCCCGGCCCTCAGGGCCCGGTGCACGGCGGCCTCGGCGTCCCCGAGAAGGCGGCCCGGCGCCGCGTCGAGCGTGACGGTCGCGAGCGGCCGGGTCAGGTCGAAGGAGATCTGCGGGGTGACGGTCACCGCGTCGGCGTCCACCGCGTAGAGCCCGCCGTCGTCCGCGGGCACCAGCAGCACATCGGCCGCCTGAGCGTCCGCGATCGCGGTCAACTCCCCGTGCAGGGCTCCGTCTTCATGGCGTACGACCTTGTAGGCGCCGCCCGGGGCGATGTTCAGGGCGACGGCGAGGGCGCCGATCCTCCGCCCGGACGCGAGCTCGGCGAGGAGGTCGTCGGCGTCGCAGGCGAGCAGTGCCTCGGTGGCGACGACCGCGCTGGTGAGGTAGGGCACGGGGGCGACCGTGCGGCCCAACTCCTCCAGGACGACGGCGACTTCGCGGTGGGTGGCGCCCTGGCCGCCCTTGTCCTCCGGGACCAGGAGGCCGGCGAGGCCCATGCCGTCGGCGAGGGCCTTCCAGGCCGCGAGGTCGTGCGGGGCGTCGGACTCGGTGCGGGCGATGACACCCGGCGCGTCGCAGTGGTCGGCGAGCAGGTCCCGTACGGCGGCCCGCAGCGCCTCTTCCTCCTCCGAGTACAGCAGATCGGGCTGTGCGCTCATCGGGACAGGTCCTTCCATGCGACGTCCTTGTCGGTGCGCGGCTCGGCCGGGAGGCCCAGGACCCGCTCGGCGACGATGTTCAGCAGTACCTCGCTGGTCCCGCCCTCGATGCTGTTGCCCTTGGAGCGCAGATAGCGGTAGCCGGCGTCGCGGCCGGTGAAGTCCACCAGTTCGGGCCGGCGCATGGTCCAGTCGTCGTACAACAGGCCTTCCTCGCCGCGGAGTTCGACCTCCAGGCCGCTGATCTCCTGGTTGAGGCGGGCGAAGGCGAGCTTCATGCCGGCGCCCTCGGGTCCGGGCTGTCCGGCGACGAGCTGCTGGCGCAGCCGCTCGGCGGTGAGGCGGGCGACCTCGGAGTCGACCCAGAGCTTCAGCAGACGCTGGTGCAGGTCCTGGGTGCGCAGGTCGGGGCGCTCGCGCCAGGTCTTCGAGACCGGGCCGATCATGCCGCCCTCGCGGGGCAGCCGCATGCCTCCGATGGCGACGCGCTCGTTGTTCAGGGTGGTCTGGGCGACCCGCCAGCCGTCGCCGATCTCGCCGAGGCGGCGGTCGTCGGGGATGCGGACGTCGGTGAGGAAGACCTCGTTGAACTCGGCCTCACCGGTGATCTGCCGCAGCGGACGCACGTCGACGCCCGGGTCGGTCATGTCGCAGATGAAGTAGGTGATGCCCGCGTGCTTGGGCACGTCCGGGTCGGTGCGGGCGATGAGGATGGCCCAGCGGGAGTTGTGGGCGCCGGACGTCCACACCTTCTGCCCGTTGACCACCCACTCGTCGCCCTCGCGGACGGCACGTGTACCGAGCGCGGCGAGGTCGGATCCGGCGCCGGGCTCGCTGAAGAGCTGGCACCAGACCTCCTCCCCCACCCACAGGGGCCGCAGATAGCGCTGCTTCTGCTCCTCGGTGCCGTACTTGAGGATGGTCGGCGCGGCCATGCCGAGGCCGATGCCGTTGCGCCGCGGGTCGTTGTCGGGGGCGCCCGCCGCCTCCAGTTCGGCGTCCACGACGGCCTGGAGGGAGCGGGGCGCGTCCAGTCCGCCGAGGCCCTCGGGGTAGTGCACCCAGGCGAGCCCCGCGTCGAAGCGGGCCCTGAGGAAGTCGAGCCGGTCCGTGGTCGCGGGCGGGTGGGCGGCCAGCAACTCGGCGGTGCGGCGCTGGAGTTCGGCTGCGTCGGTCATGCCTGTGCTCCCGTGGGTACGACGGCGATCCGGCCCGTGGTCACCCCGTCGGCGAGGCGCTGGACCGCGTCCGCGGCCCCGGCGAGCGGTACCCGCTCGCTGATCAGCGGCTTGATCGCGCCCCGGGCGGCCAGTTCGGTGAGCTGCTCGTGGCAGTGCTGGACCAGCTTGGGGTTCTTGGTGTTGTACAGGCCCCAGTGCAGGCCCAGGATGGCGTAGTTCTTCACCAGGGCGTGGTTGAGGCCGGGGTTCGGGATGGTCCCACTGGCGAAGCCGACGACCACGATCCGTCCCTCGAAGGCGACGACCTTGGTCGACTGCGTGTAGGCCTCGCCGCCCACGGGGTCGTAGATCACATCCGCGCCCCGGCCCCCGGTGGCCTCCTTCACGGCGGCGACGACGTCCTCGCTCCGCCGGTCGATCACCACGTCGCACCCCAGCTCCCGGGCCACGGCGGCCTTGTCGGCACCGCCGACGACACCGATCACGGTGGCCCCGGCCGCCTTCCCCAGCTGCACGGCCGCGCTGCCGACCCCTCCCGCGGCAGCGTGGACGAGCAGGGTCTCGCCGGCCTCCAGGTGCGCCCGTCGGTGCAGCCCGAACCAGCCGGTCTGGTAGCCGATGTGCAGCGCGGCGGCCTCGGCGTCGTCCAGCGAGTCCGGGGCGGGCAGCAGTGCGGCGGCCTCGGCGACGGCGTACTCGGCGAAACCGCCGTGGGGCAGCGCGGGGTTGGCGATCACGCGCCGCCCGTCCTCGGTCTCGCCGCAGATCTCCACGCCCGGGGTGAAGGGCAGGGGCGGGCGGACCTGGTAGTGGCCGCGGCACATCAGGACGTCCGGGAAGTTGATGTTCGCGGCGCGCACCTTCAGCAGGACCTGGCCGTCGCCGGGCACGGGACGGGCCACGTCCTCGAGGCGCATCACCTCGCTCGGCTCGCCGTTCTCGTGCACTTGCCATGCCTGCATGGGGGGCCTCCACAGGACTGCGTCGTCTTGCCGGGGTCTGACCGGGGTCCTTCGCATACTAAGCGGTCGCTTGCCCATCAGGGAACAGTCCGCGGGAGAAAGCACCGATCCGGGTACACCGGGCGTCGCCGACGACGCTCCTTGCCCCCCGTCACAATCACCTGTCAAGATGGTGATGTGAACCTTGACCACGTCTTCGTGTGCGGGCACCCGGCCCTGGACTTCGCGGCCACCCTGCGCGCCCGGCGCTCGACCCGTTTCGAGATGTTCGTGACGCCCGAGCGGCTCAACGCCTGGTATCTGGAGGCGGGGCTCGTGGACGCGATCACCCCCGGCGAGGAGGCCGACGTCCGGGCGGCGATCACGGTACGGGAGGCGGTCTACCAGCTCGTCACCGACCGCCGCCTCGGTGACGGGTTCGACCCGCAGGCACTCGCCGTGCTCAACGCCGCCGCGCGCAGGACCCCCGCGACCCCGCAGCTCACCCGCTCGGGGCGGCACACCGACGCGACACCCGAGCAGGCCCTCGCGACCGTCGCCCGGCAGGCCGTGGAGCTGCTGAGCGGCCCGGACGTGCCCCTCATGAAGGAGTGCGGCAACCCCGAGTGCACCCGCGTCTACCTCGACCGCTCGCGCGGCATGCGACGCCAGTGGTGCGGCATGGAGTCCTGCGGCAACAGGATCAAGGCGGCCGCGTACCGCGCGCGCAAGAAGGACGCCCCCGCGACGACGGCGGGCTGACCCCCTACAGCCCCAGATCGAGGGCGAGGCACGAGTAGTACTTCCAGCCCCCCTCGGGGTCGTACGACGCGTTCGCCCCGCCCCCGGGAGCGGCCTCCACCTCCTCGGTCATGTCCTCGAAGCGGATGCGCTCGGGGAGGCTGCCGTAGCGCGCCCGCCGGGCCGCCGTGTCGGCATCCGAGGTGAGGTCCTTGTTCATGACGTGCTCCCCTTCGTGGACCGTGTCCGGCTCGACGCCTTGGACGGTGCCCAGCGTGCACTCGGGGTTCGTCACCTGTCAAGGTGGTGACGGATCGCATCGAGGGGCGTCCGGCACGCGCCGCGCATGTCCGCCCCGGCCGTGGGTACGCCCCCACCATGATTCGAAAGCTGCAGGCGGTCGCACTGGACTGCGCCGACCCGGTACGGCTCGCCGAGTTCTACGCGGAGCTGCTCGGCGGCCGGGTGGTCGCGGACGCGGAGGATCCCGACTGGGTCGAGGTGCACGGGTTCGAGGGCATCCCGCTGGCCTGCCAGCGGGTGGACGGCTACCGGCCGCCGCAGTGGCCCGGCCAGGACCACCCGCAACAGCTCCACCTGGACTTCGACGTGGACGACCTCGACGGGGAGGAGCAGCGGGCACTCGCCCTCGGGGCGACCGTGCTGGAGCGCACGGACCAGCTGCGTCCCGAGGCCAACTGGCGGGTCTACGCGGACCCGGCCGGCCATCCGTTCTGCCTCTGCTTCCACTGAGCCCGCCGCCGGCTATTCGGTTGCCGCGGGGCGGCCCGCTCCTATAGGAAGATCACATGTTGAAGGGCAGCAAGGTCGGGCTGAGGGCCCGTCACGAGGACGACGTCCCGGTCCTGCGCACCGAGCTCTACGACGACGTGGTCAACGCCTCGCGCGCCGAGGGCGGGCCGTGGCGGCCGATCACGCCCGGCGCGAAGGACCCGCGGCTCGTGGTGGACGACAAGGAGCAGGGACACGTGCCGTTCTCCGTGGTGGAGCTGGAGGGCGGCACGCTGGTCGGCACCGCGACCCTATGGGGCATCGACACCCACAACCGGTTGGCGCACATCGGCCTCGGACTGCTGCCGTCCTGCCGCGGCAAGGGCTACGGCACCGACGTGGTCGCGGTCCTGTGCCACTACGGCTTCGTCGTGCGCGGTCTGCACCGGCTCCAGATCGAGACCCTGGCGGACAACGCGGCGATGCTGCGGTCCGCCGAGCACAACGGCTTCGTCCGCGAGGGCGTGCTGCGCTCCTCGGCCTGGGTGATGGGCGAGTTCCTGGACGAGGTCCTGCTCGGCCTCCTGGCCCGGGACTGGAAGCCGGCCCCGCTCACACAGTGATCGTCTTGAACTCGGTGCAGGTCCCCAGTCCGAACGGCCCACGCGGCGGTCCTGGAAGGCGTCTACCTCGGCGACGCAGGCGTCGCGGCGGGCCACCGCCGAGGGCCTGCTGCGCCCGGACGTCCCCGGCGGCTGGACCGGCGCTCTGCTGCCCCAGCTCATGCACCTGGTGTCACGTCAACTGCCCCGGCTGAGCCCCGCGCAGGCCGCGGACGTCGTCGTCGACACGCTGCTGAACGGCCTCGGCAGGTCCTGAGGCGGCCACGGCGGTCCGGGACCGGTGCGGGTGGGCCGGGTACACGCCGAGGATCCGCACCTCGGTGGAGAAGAACCCCAACTCGTGCAGGGCGAGGGCGACGTGCCGCTCGTCGGGGTGGCCCTCGATCTCGACGTAGAAGCGGCTGGCGTCGAGCCCCGCACCGACCTGATAGCTCTCGATCTTCGTGAGGTTCACCCCGCTGGTGGCGAATCCGCCGAGCGCCTTGAACAGCGCGCTCGGGATGTTGCGCACGGAGAAGAACAGGCTCGTCATGGTCGGCTGCCCGGTGTCGGGAGCCACGGCGGCGTCCCGGGACAGGACGACGAACCGGGTGGTGTTGTCGGGGTCGTCCTCGACCCCGGCGCGCAGCACGTCGAGGCCGTACCGCTCGGCCGCCGCGGGCGGGGCGAGCGCCGCGTGCCGCGGATCCCCGAGCTCGGCCACCTCGCGCGCCGCGCCGGCGGTGTCGTCGCTGACGAGGGTGCGCCAGCCGCCCTCCCGCAGCACCTTGCGGCACTGCCCGAGGGCGTGCACATGACTGCGTACGCACTCCACCTGGTCCGCGGTCGCCCCGGCCACGCCCATCAGGTCGAAGCGGATGGCGAGGAAGTGCTCGGCGATGATGAACAGCCCCGACTCGGGCAGCAGATGGTGGACGTCGGCCACGCGTCCGGCCGCGGAGTTGTCCACCGGGATCACGGCCACGTCGGCGGTGCCGAGCGTCACCGCGTCCAGGGCCTGCTCGAAGCTCGTGCAGGGCTGCTCGGCGCACCCGGGGTACAGGGTGTGCGCGGCGGTCGCCGAGTTGGATCCGGGTTCACCTTGGTACGCGACGGTCGTCACTGTGCTCGGTCTCTGGTCGTGGGGCGGCGGAAGCTCCGTAACGTACCAGGGTTCGGCCGGCTCAGATCCAGGTGTCCAGCCACATCCGCGAGTGCCAGTCGGCGTACGGGATCGTCTGCCCGGTGTAGAGCGGGAAGAAATAGATGAAGTTCCAGGCGATCAGCAGGACGAGGGTGCCCGCGGCCACCGCGCCCAGGGTGCGCCGGCCGCGGTCCGCCCCCGGTGGGCCCAGGATCGCGCCGACCGTCATCGCCACCGCCAGGCACAGGTACGGCACGAGGACGACGGCGTAGAAGGAGAAGATCGTGCGGTCCTGGTACAGGAACCAGGGCAGATAGCCGGCGCCCACCCCGCACAGGATCGCCCCGGCCCGCCAGTCGCGGCGCAGCGCCCAGCGGAAGAGCAGATAGGCGAGGGCTCCGCAGGCCGACCACCACAGCAGCGGGGTACCGAGCGCGAGGACGGTCTGCGAGCAGTCGACCGCCGTACGGCAGCCCTCCTGGCCCGGTTTCGGCGACTGGTAGTGGAACAGCACGGGACGGCCCTGGACCAGCCAGCTCCAGGGGTTGGACTCGTACTTGTGCGGGGTGTGCAGTCCCACGTTGAACGCGTACACGGCGTGCTCGTAGTGCCACAGACTGCGCAGCGGGGCCGGGATCCAGGACCAGGTGCCGCCGCGGCCGTCGGCCCAGTGGCGTCCGTAGCCGTCGTCGGACAGGAACCAGCCGGTCCAGGTGGCCAGATAGGTCAGCACGGCGACCGGCACCAGGGAGAGCAGGGACCAGCCGAGGCCCTTGTTCAGCACCGCCAGGTACGGGCGCCGGGAGCCCGCCACGCGGCGGGAGCCGACGTCCCACAGCACGGTCAGGACCGCGAAGAAGACCAGGACGTACAGGCCGTTCCACTTGGTGGAGGCGGCCAGGCCCAGGAAGACGCCGGCCGCGACGCGCCAGGGGCGCGGGCCGGTTCCGGCGTGGTCGGCGGTGTGCTCGTCCGGGCGGGCGCGGCCGTCCGCGTCGACCGGCAGGGCGGCCGCGAGCCGGGCCCGTGCATGGTCCCGGTCGATCAGCAGGGAGCCGAACGCCGCCAGGACGAAGAACATCACGACGAGGTCCAGCAGGGCGGTCCGGCTCATCACCACGTGCAGCCCGTCCACCGCGAGGAGCGCGCCGGCCAGGCAGCCCAGCAGGGTCGAACGCAGCAGCCGGCGTCCGATGCGGCACAGCATGAGCACCGACAACGTGCCGAGGGCCGCCGTCATGAAGCGCCAGCCGAAGGGGGTGAGGCCGAACATCCACTCGCCGAGGGCGATGACCCACTTGCCGGTCGGCGGGTGCGCGACGAAGGCGCCCGTGTCGGACAGCGAGACGACCTGGGGGTGGGCGAGGATCTGCGGGTCGGCGATCTTGCGGTCCGGCCAGGTGCCCTCGTAGCCCTGCCGCAACAGGGACCAGGCGTCCTTGGCGTAGTAGGTCTCGTCGAAGATCAGGGCCCGGGGCCGGCCGAGGTGCCAGAAGCGGATCACCCCGGCCACGGCGGCGACGAGGACCGGCCCCAGCCAGTCCCACACCGACCGCTTCGGGAAACTCGGGACGAGGCGCTCACGGACGTCGGCCGCCGGGCGGGGCGTGTATCCGTGCCGCCGAAGCCGGTCCTGCCAGGTCAGGGGCTCCGGTACCGGGTCCTCGGCGACGGGGGGTCGGGTCATGGGGCTGCTCGTCACCGGACACCCTGCCGTGCGGCGGGGTGCGGCCGCCGCGCTATCTCGTCCATCCGGTGAACTTACCCGGCCCGTCCGCCAGTTGTCTCGGACGGGGGTCGCTCACGCTGTCTCGGACGGGGGTCGCTCAGGTCCTACGGGGACGCGCGCGGACGTGCATCCGCTCGCCCTGCGGTCCGAAGAGGCTGAGGAACTCCGCGGGCCCCTCCCCCGTCGAGCCGAACCAGTGCGGCACCCGGGTGTCGAACTCCGCCGCCTCCCCCGCCGTCATCACCACGTCATGGTCCCCCAGCACCACCCGCAGCCGCCCCGCCAGGACGTACAGCCACTCATAGCCTTCGTGGGTGCGCGGCTCCGGCTCCTCCGCGCGGCGCGGCACCAGCACCTTGAAGGCCTGGAGGCCGCCCGGCTGCCGGGTGAGCGGCCAGAACGTGCGTCCATGACGTTCGAGCGGCGCGGACCGCACCCGGGGATCGCCGACCTGCGGGGCACCGACCAGCTCGTCGAGCGGCACCTGATGGGCCTGGGCGATGGGCAGCAGCAGCTCCAGGCTGGGCTTGCGCAGGCCGGACTCCAGGCGGGACAGGGTGCTCACGGAGATCCCCGTCGACCGGGACAGCGAGGCCAGGGTCACCTCCCGGTCCTTCCGGAGCCGCCGCAGCCGGGGCCCGACCTCCGCGAGAACGTCATCGGTAGTCATGGGACAAATTGCAGAATCGGCAAAGAAGTTTGTCAATCCCGCACCCCAGGACGACGGTGGCGGCATGACCGAGACCTACGAAGCGATCGTCATCGGCGGCGGTGCCGCCGGGCTGTCCGCCGCCCTCGTCCTGGGCCGCTCCCGCCGCCGCACACTCGTCGTCGACGCGGGCGAGCCGCGCAACGCACCCGCCGCCCACATGCAGGGCTTCCTCACCCGGGACGGCATGCCGCCCGCCGAGTTCCTGGCGATCGGCCGCGAGGAGATCAAGGCGTACGGCGTCGAACTGGTCCGCGACGAGGTGGTGGACGTCGCCCCGGGCTTCGCCGTGACCCTGGCGAGCGGACCCGTGCTCCGGGCCCGGCGCCTGGTGGTCGCTACCGGCCTGAGGGACGAGCTGCCCGACGTGCCCGGCGTCGCCGAGCGCTTCGGCAAGGACGTGCTGCACTGCCCGTACTGCCACGGCTGGGAGGTCCGCGACCAGGCCTTCGGCGTGCTCGCCACGAGTCCGCTCAGCGTGCACCAGGCGCTGATGGTCTCCCAGTGGTCCAAGGACGTGACGTTCTTCCTGCACACGGTCGCCGAGTCCGACCTCGCGGACGACGACCTGCGCAGACTGGCCGCGGCCGGCGTCGAGCTGGTGCCCGGCGAGGTCGCCGAGCTGGTGGTGGGCGACGACCGGCTGACCGCCGTACGACTGGCGGACGGCCGGGTGTTCGCCCGCGAGGCGCTGTTCACCGCACCTCGGGCCGTTCCGCGGAGCGGCCTGCTGGAACGGCTCGGGGCCGAACTGACCGAGACCCCGTTCGGCGCCTTTCCGGTGGTCGACGCAACGGGGCAGACGACCGTGCCGGGGGTGTGGGCCGCGGGCAACGCGATGGGCTTCGGCGAGCAGGTGATCAACGCGGCGGCGGGCGGCTACCGGGCCGGGGCCACGATCAACGGGGACCTGCTGATGGCGGACCTCGATGCGGCCGCCAGGGTGTAGACCCGGCGCCTCCGGTACACCCTGGAGGCATGCTGCTTGCCCGACTGGCACAGGTGTCCCAGGAGGTCGCCGCGACCTCGGCGCGCTCCCAGAAGATCGCGCTGCTCGCGGAGCTGTTCCGAGAAGCCGAGCCGGACGACGTGCCGATCGTCATCCCGTACCTCGCGGGCCGGCTCCCGCAGGGCCGGCTCGGCGTCGGCTGGAAGGTGCTGAGCCGCCCGGTCGCACCCGCCACCCAGCCGACCCTGACCGTGCGCGAGGTGGACCAGGGCCTCACCGCGCTCGGCAAGGTCGCGGGCGCCGGCTCCCAGGCCGAACGGGCCCGGCTCGTCGGGGAGTTGATGGGTGCGGCCACGGAGGACGAGCAGCGGTTCCTGTTCGGGCTGATCACCGGCGAGGTACGGCAGGGGGCGCTGGACGCGGTGGCGGTGGAGGGGCTCGCGCAGGCGACCGAGGCACCTCCCGCCGACGTCCGCCGTGCCGTGATGCTCGCCGGCTCCCTCCAGACGGTCGCCGAGGCCCTGCTCACCGACGGTCCGCCCGCCCTGGACCGCTTCCGCCTCACCGTCGGCCGCCCGGTGCTGCCGATGCTGGCGCACAGCGCCTCCTCGGTGGCCGAGGCGGTCGAGAAGCTCGGCGTGTGCGCGGTCGAGGAGAAGCTGGACGGCATCCGGGTCCAGATCCACCGCGACGGCGATGTCGTACGGCTGTACACCCGCACCCTCGACGACATCACCGACCGGCTGCCCGAGCTGACGGTCGCCGCGCGGGAGTTGAGGGGCGAGCGGTTCATCCTGGACGGCGAGGTGATCGCGTTCGACGAGGAGGGGCGGCCGCGTTCCTTCCAGGAGACCGCGGGCCGGGTCGGCTCCCGGGTGGACGTGGCGACGGCCGCCGAGGCGGTCCCCGTCTCCCCCGTCTTCTTCGACGCCCTGTCCGTCGACGGCCACGACCTCCTCGACCTGCCGTTCGCCGAGCGGCACGCGGAGCTGGCCCGGCTGGTGCCGGAGCCGATGCGGGTGCGGCGGGCCCTGGTGTCGGGGCCGGAGGAGATCCCGGCGGCGGAGGAGTTCCTCGCCGAGACGCTGAAGCGCGGGCACGAGGGCGTGGTCGTGAAGTCCCTCGACGCCCCCTACAGCGCGGGCCGGCGCGGCGCGTCGTGGCTGAAGGTCAAGCCCGTGCACACCCTGGACCTGGTGGTGCTGGCCGCCGAGTGGGGCCACGGCCGCCGCACCGGCAAGCTCTCCAACCTGCACCTCGGCGCCCGCACGGCCGACGGCGGCTTCGCGATGCTCGGCAAAACCTTCAAGGGCATGACCGACGCGATGCTCACCTGGCAGACCGAGCGGCTCCAGGAGCTGGCGGTGGACAGCAGCGGCTACGTCGTGACCGTACGGCCCGAACTCGTCGTCGAGATCGCCTACGACGGCCTCCAGCGGTCGACCCGCTATCCGGCCGGTGTCACCCTGCGGTTCGCGCGCGTGGTCCGTTACCGGGAGGACAAGCGGCCCGAGGAGGCCGACACCGTGGAGACGCTGCTGGCCGCGCACCCCGAGGTGAGGCCGTGAGGACGAGCGCGGGGCTGCTGTTGTTCCGGCACACGGAGAACGGTCTGGAGGTGTTGCTGGGCCATATGGGTGGCCCGTTCTTCGCGCGCCGGGACGCCGGGGCGTGGAGTGTGCCGAAGGGCGAGTACGAGCCAGGTTCGGAGTCCGCCTGGGACGCGGCCCGGCGGGAGTTCCAGGAGGAGCTCGGGCTGCCGCCGCCCGACGGGGAGGCCGTACCCCTGGGCGAGGTGCGGCAGACCAACGGCAAGGTGGTCACGGCGTGGGCGATCGAGGCGGACCTCGATCCGGCGACCGTGGTGCCGGGGGTGTTCAGCATGGAGTGGCCGCCCACATCGGGTCGGATGCAGGAGTTCCCGGAGCTGGACCGGGTGGCGTGGTTCGGCCTCGACCGGGCCCGGGCCGTGATCGTGAAGGCGCAGGCCGCGTTTCTGGACCGGCTGGCTGAGCACTCGGCCTGACGTCCACGCGTTGCGGTCGTCCCCGCCGCGCGGGAAGGTCGAAGCACAGTCAGCTCTTCAGGAGGTCGGTCATGCCCATCGCGACGGTGAACCCGGCGAACGGCGAGACGCTCAAGACGTACGAGGCCATGGGCGAGGAGGAGATCGAGCGCAGGCTCCAGCTCGCCGAGGCCACGTTCCGCACCTACCGCACGACATCCTTCGCGGAGCGCGCCCGTCTCCTGAACCGGGCCGCCGAGCTCCTCGACGAAGCCGGGCCGGACATCGCCCGGATCATGACCACCGAGATGGGCAAGCCGGTCAAGCAGGCCCGCGCGGAGGCCGCCAAGTGCGCCAAGGCGATGCGCTGGTACGCCGAGCACGCCGAGTCGCTGCTGGCCCCCGAGGAGCCCTCGGAGTCCGACGTCAAGGACTCCGGCGCCTCACGCGCGCGCGTGCTCTACCGGCCGCTGGGTCCGGTGCTCGCGGTGATGCCGTGGAACTTCCCGCTGTGGCAGGTGATCCGGTTCGCCGCGCCCGCGCTGATGGCGGGCAACGTCGGTCTGCTCAAGCACGCCTCGAACGTGCCGCAGACCGCGCTGTTCCTGGAGGACCTCTTCCACCAGGCGGGCTTCACCCAGGGCTGTTTCCAGACGCTGCTCGTCGGGTCGGGCGCGGTCGACGACATCCTGCGCGACGAACGCGTCAAGGCGGCCACGCTCACCGGGAGTGAGCCCGCGGGGCGGGCCGTGGCGTCCACCGCCGGGGACATGGTGAAGAAGACCGTGCTGGAACTCGGCGGCAGCGACCCGTATCTCGTGATGCCGTCCGCGGACATCGACCGGGCCGCCGAGATCGCGGTGACCGCGCGGGTGCAGAACAACGGGCAGTCCTGCATCGCCGCCAAGCGGTTCATCGTGCACACCGACGTCTACGACCGGTTCGCCGAGCGGTTCGTGGCGGGCATGAAGGCGCTCAGGGTCGGCGACCCGCTGGAGGAGGACACCGAGGTCGGGCCGCTCTCCAGCGAACAGGGCAGGACCGATCTGGAGGAGCTGGTCGACGACGCCCGGCGCAGCGGCGCGAGCGTGCTGTGCGGCGGGGAGCGGCCCGAGGGGCCCGGCTGGTACTACCCGCCCACCGTCGTCGCCGACGTCACCCGCGAGATGCGCATCCACCGCGAGGAGACCTTCGGTCCGGTGGCCACGCTGTACCGGGCCGCCGACCTCGACGAGGCGGTGCTGATCGCCAACGACTCTCCGTTCGGGCTGAGTTCGAACGTGTGGACGCGGGACGAGGCCGAGGTCGACCGGTTCGTACGGGATCTGGAGGCGGGTGGGGTGTTCGTCAACGGGATGACCGCCTCGCATCCGGCGTTCCCGTTCGGCGGGGTGAAGCGGTCCGGGTACGGGCGTGAGCTGTCCGGGCACGGAATCAGGGAGTTCTGCAACATCACGACGGTTTGGCACGGAGCGTGACGCCTGCGCGGCTACGATCCCGGTGTGAACCGCGAAGTGACTCTGCCTCTGATCGTCGACGACCGCGGGACCTTGCAGGTGTCCGCCGCCGACGTGAGCAAGCTGCTGCGCAGTCTTGGCGGGCGGTGGCTGCACTTGGTCGAAGCCGGGGCCGACGGGCTGGACGAGGACACGGTGGCCGCGCTGACGATCGAGCTCGCGAAGCTGGCTGATCGGATCGACGTCGCGTGCATTGCGCACAGTAGCGGTGGGGCGCCGTAGGGGTTGCTCGTCCGTTGCCGACCGCGGGTTCGTGGTGGCTTGTCGCGCAGTTCCCCGCGCCCCTGTGGGGCGCGCCCCCTCATCCCTCGTTCGGAGCAACCCGGCGCGAACTCGCCGCCTCCTCAGGTGATCGTTGTCTGGACCACTCACTGAGCTGAAGGCAGGCGGTTCATGGCGGCCACCGAAGAGACGATGACCGAGATCCTGCCCCCGATCCGGCACTGGCCCGCGCTCCACCTGAACGGTCTCGACTTCGACCCGGTGCTCACCGAGCTGATGCGCGAGGGCCCCCTCACCCGGATCCAGCTGCCCGACGGGGAGGGCTGGGCCTGGCTGGTCACCCGGTACGAGGACGTCCGGATGGTGACCAGCGACCCGCGCTTCGGCCGCGAGGCCGTCATGGACCGGCCGGTCACCCGGCTCGGCCTCCTCGACCCGCCGGACCACACCCGGCTGCGCCGCTCGGTGGCCGCCGCGTTCACCGCGCAGGGCGTGCAGCGGGTACGGGAGAAGTCGCGGCGGCTGCTGGACGAACTGGTCGACGAGCTGGTCCAGGACGGCCCGCCCGCGGACCTCACGGCCGCCGTCCTGACCCCCTTTCCCCTCGCGGTGATCTGCGAGCTGATGGGGGTGCCGGCCGCCGACCGGCACGGCATGCACATCTGGACCCGGCTGATCCTGTCGTCCTCGCACGGCGCGAAGGTCGGCGAGCGGGCGCGGGACGAGATGGGCGCCTACTTCGCCGACCTCATCGGGCTGCGGGAGGGCAGCTCCGGCGAGGACGTGACCTCGCTGCTCGGGGCGGCCGTGGGCCGGGGCGAGGTGACACTGGAGGAGGCCGTGGGGCTCGCGGTGCAGGTGCAGATCGGCGGCGAGGCGGTGACGAACAACAGCGGCCAGCTGTTCTATCTGCTGCTGACCCGGCCCGACCTGGCCGAACGCCTGCGCGCCGAACCGGAGATCCGCCCCGCGGCCGTCGACGAACTGCTGCGCTGGATCCCGCACCGCAACGCCGTCGGGCCCTCCTGGATCGCCCTGGAGGACGTGGGGATCCGCGGCGTACGGATCCGGGCGGGCGACGCGATCCACGTGTCGTACCTGGCGGCGAACCGCGACCCGGACGTGTTCCCGTACCCGGAGACGATCGACTTCTCCCGCAGTCCCAACCCGCATGTGTCCTTCGGGTCCGGCCCGCACTCCTGCCCGGGCGGGATGCCGGCCCGGCTGGCGTCCGAACTCCTGGTGGACGCACTGCTCGACCGGCTGCCGGGGCTGCGGCTGGCGGTGGAGCCGGAACGGGTCCCGTTCCGGAAGGGCGCACTGATCCGCGGCCCCGAGGCCCTTCCGGTGACGTGGTGACGGCACCGGAAGGGAGGGGCGCGGACTAGCGGATGGACATTCCCGAGAGCGTCCGCGCGATCACCAGTCGCTGGATCTCGCTCGTGCCCTCGAAGATGGTGTAGATCGCGGCGTCCCGGTGCATCCGCTCCACCGGGTACTCCCGGGTGTAGCCGTTGCCGCCGAGGATCTGGACCGCCTGCGCGGTGACCTTCTTCGCGGTCTCGCTCGCGAACAGCTTGGACATCGAGCCCTCGGCCGCCGTGAACTGCTTGCCGTTGATCGCCATCCAGGAGGCGCGCCAGACCAGCAGCCGGGCCGCGTCGATGGACGTCCGCATGTCCGCGAGCTGGAAGGCGACGCCCTGGTTGTCGATGATCGGACGCCCGAACTGCTCACGGGTCTTGGCGTAGTCGAGGGCGACCTCGTAGGCGGCCCGAGCCGTACCCACGGCCATCGCACCCACCGCCGGCCGCGAAGCCTCGAACGTGGCCATCGCCGCGTTCTTGACGCGCTCACCGCCCGCCGCCTTCGCCCGCTCCCGGGCCCGGGCGAGGCGCTGGTCGAGCTTCTCCTTGCCGCCGAGCAGGCAGGAGCCCGGCACCCGCACGTTGTCCAGGACGACCTCGGCGGTGTGCGAGGCGCGGATGCCGTGCTTCTTGAACTTCTGGCCCTGGGACAGCCCCGGGGTGTTCGGCGGCACGATGAAGGACGCGTGGCCCTTGGAGCCGAGCTCGGCGTCCACGACGGCCACGACCACGTGGACGTTGGCGATACCGCCGTTGGTCGCCCAGGTCTTGGTGCCGTTGAGGACCCACTCGTCCTTGGCCTCGTCGTAGACGGCACGCGTGCGCATGGAGGCCACGTCGGAGCCGGCGTCCGGCTCGGAGGAGCAGAACGCGGCGACCTTGACATCGTTGGCGTCGCCGTACATCTGGGGGATCCAGGTGCCGATCTGCTCCTCGGTTCCGTTGGCGAGTACGCCCACGGCGGCGAGTCCGGTGCCTACGATCGACAGAGCGATGCCCGCGTCGCCCCAGAACAGCTCCTCCATCGCCATCGGGATACCGAGCCCGGTGGGGTCGAAGTACTGCTGGGCGTAGAAGTCGAGGGAGTAGATGCCGACCTTCGCGGCCTCCTGGATGACCGGCCAGGGAGTCTCCTCACGCTCGTCCCATTCGGCGGCCGCGGGGCGGATGACGTCGGCGGCGAAGCCGTGCAGCCAGTCCCGCACCTCCTTCTGTTCGTCGTTGAGCTCCATGGTGAACTCGGCCATGTCCCCTCCAGCGGCGGCGCACGTACATGTTACTAGCGGTAACCCGAGTCTGTTACCCACGGGTAGGAAAAGTCAACTCCCGAGGGCAGTCAGCAACCTGTTCGATGTCAATCGCCCGCCGGGTGTTAGTTTGCGCAGGCGTCACCGATTAAGCACGGGTGGGGAGAGCTCATGGACACCACACAGCGGACCGATCAGCAGCGGTCCGCCGACCGCCGTCGGCGCGAGCTGTTGGAGGCCGCGGACCGAGTGGTGCTGCGTGACGGGCCGCAGGCCTCTATGAACGCGATCGCCGCGGAGGCGGGTATCACCAAGCCGATTCTGTACCGGCACTTCGGTGACAAGGGGGGACTTTACGCCGCGCTTGCCAAGCGGCACACCGACGCGCTGCTGGACTCGCTGCGGGCCGCGCTGGACGCTCCGGCGGAGCGGCGTGAGCGGGTCGAGGCGACGCTCGACACGTATCTCGCGGCGATCGAGGCGCGGCCTCAGGTGTACCGGTTCCTGATGCATCCCGCGGAGGGGGGCCAGACGGCGGATCAGGGGTTCGACGTCGGTAAGCATTCCGCGCCTCTTCTGCGCAGGATGGGTGAAGAGTTGGCGCAGGTCATCGAGGACCGGCTGGATCTGGGGCCCGGGAGTCAGTTGCTGGCTCGGGTGTGGGGGCACGGGATCGTCGGGATGATGTACGCGGCGGGTGACTGGTGGCTGGGGGAACGGCCGTGTGGGCGGGGGGAGTTGGTGCGGAGTATGGCGGACCTGTTGTGGGGGCGGCTTGCGGCGGCGGGGGACAAGGTGGGGGGTCCGGGGTTCTGACGGCCGTATGTCGGGTGCGGCGCGGTGGGGGCTGGTCGCGCCCGCGCGGCGGAGCCGCATATCGATACAGCCCCGCGCCCCTGAGTGGGTTCAGCCACCCCGGCGCCAAGACGATCCGGCCACTTGTCGCATGAGCTTTCGCTTGCGCCAACCCGTCAGGTGGTCTGCGTAGACCGTCCCCTCCAGGTGGTCCATCTCGTGCTGGAGGCACCTCGCGAAGAAGCCCGTGCCGTGGATCGTCACGGGCTCTCCAGTCACCGTGAAACCCTCCACCACCGCGTGGTCGTGGCGTTCCACCCCCGCCTCCAGGCCCGGCAGGGACAGGCAGCCCTCCGGGCCGCGCAGGAGTACGCCGTCCGTCTCCGTCAGGCGGGGGTTGACCACGTGGCCCAGGTGGCGGGTCTCCTCGTCGTCGGGGCAGTCGTAGACGAACACGCGCAGGGGGACGCCCACTTGGTTCGCCGCGAGGCCCACCCCCTCGTGCGCGTACATCGTCGCGAACAGGTCCTCCACGAGGCTCGCCAGTTCCGGGCCGAAGTCCGATACGTCCGCGCCGGGTTCGTGCAGTACGGGGCTGCCGAGCAGGGTGAGGGGCCGGACCCGGCCATGGGTGCCCGGAATGGAGCCGTTTCGCATGGCCGCAAGGGTACGGCGATTCGGGAGTGCCTACGGATCTCGATAGGCTGAGGTCCACACCACGTGGCCGGAGGCTGAGGCGCGGCGCGTACGCAAGGAGGATCGAGAACTGATGACAGGCAACTCGGACCCGCTCTCGCCGCGGGCCAAGCTGGCCGTGACGGCGGGCAAGGCCGTCGCGGCGGCATCCCGAGCCGCGGGTCGCGGCAGCGGTTCGGTCATCGGCGGCAAGGTCGCGCTCAAACTCGACCCCGACCTCCTCGCCCGGCTCGCCCAGCACCTGGACGTCGTCCTCGTCTCGGCGACCAACGGCAAGACCACCACCACCCGGTTGATCGCGGAGGCGCTGGGCGCGGCCGGACCGGTCGTCTCCAACGCGCTCGGCGCCAACATGCCCGCCGGCATCACCTCGGCGCTCGCCGGCGGCTCGGACGCCCGCTACGGCGTGATCGAGGTCGACGAGAAGTACCTCGCGGGCGTCGCCCGGGACACCGACCCCAAGTGCATCGCCCTGCTGAACCTCTCCCGCGACCAGCTCGACCGCGCCGCCGAGACCCGCATGCTCGCCGAGAACTGGCGTGAAGGGCTCGCCGGAAGCAAGGCCGTCGTGGTCGCCAACGCCGACGACCCGCTCGTCGTGTGGGCCGCCTCCTCCTCCCCCAACGTCATCTGGGTCGCCGCCGGACAGATGTGGAAGGACGACGCCTGGTCCTGCCCGGCCTGCGGCGGTGTGATGCAGCGGCCGGGCGACGACTGGTTCTGCGGCGAGTGCGGGTTCCGCCGGCCCACGCCGAGCTGGGCGCTCTCCGGCGACCACGTGCTCGACCCGCACGGCTCCGCCTGGCCGATCCACCTCCAGCTGCCCGGCCGCGCCAACAAGGCCAACGCCGCCTCCTCCGCGGCCGTCGCCGCCGTCTTCGGGGTGCCGCCGCAGGTCGCCCTGGAACGCATGTACCGGGTGCAGGCCGTCGCCGGACGCTACGACGTGGTGCAGTTCCAGCAGCGCGACCTCAGGCTGCTGCTCGCGAAGAACCCGGCCGGCTGGCTCGAGACGTTCAGCCTGATCGACCCGCCGCCCACCCCGGTGATCCTCTCCGTCAACGCCCGCGGCGCCGACGGCACCGACACCTCCTGGCTGTGGGACGTCGACTACACCCGGCTGACCGGCCACCCGATCTGCGTGATCGGCGACCGCAAGCTGGACCTCGCGGTGCGTCTGGAGGTCGCGAACCAGAACTTCCAGGTCTGCGACAACCTCGACCAGGCGGTCTCGATGAGCCCGCACGGCCGCATCGAGGTCATCGCGAACTACACCGCCTTCCAGGACCTGCGCCGCCGCGTCGGCAACTGAGACACAGGGGACTTTTGTGAGCGACAACCAACTGCGGGTCGTCTGGATCTACCCCGACCTGCTCAGCACCTACGGCGACCAGGGCAACGCCCTCGTCATCGAGCGCCGGGCCCGCCAGCGCGGCCTCGACGTGGCCCGCCTGGACGTGCGCAGCGACCAGCCGATCCCGACCTCCGGCGACATCTATCTGATCGGCGGCGGCGAGGACCGGCCCCAGCGGCTCGCGGCCGAGCGGCTGCGCCGGGACGGCGGACTGCACCGGGCCGTGGGCAACGGCGCGATCGTCTTCTCGGTGTGCGCCGGCTACCAGATCCTCGGCCACGAGTTCATCAACGACCTCGGCCAGCGCGAACCCGGCCTCGGCCTGCTCGACGTGGTCTCCGTGCGCGGCGAGGGCGCCCGGTGCGTCGGTGACGTACTCGCCGACATCGACCCGCGTCTCGGCCTGCCGCCGCTGACCGGCTTCGAGAACCACCAGGGCGTCACCCACCTCGGGCCCACCGCCCGCCCGTTCGCCAACGTCCGGCTGGGCAACGGCAACGGCACCGGGGACGGTACGGAGGGGGCGTACAACGACACGGTCTTCGGTACGTACATGCACGGGCCCGTCCTCGCGCGCAACCCGCTCATCGCCGACCTGCTGCTGAAGCTGGCCCTCGACGTGAACGCGCTGCCGCCGACCGACGACCGCTGGTACGAGGCGCTGCGCAACGAGCGCATCGCCGCCGCTCAGCAGCCTGCGTGAGCAGGGCGTACACCTCGGGTCCAGACGCCCGTCACCGGCCCGTCTGACGAGGTGTCCGCACAGGTGAGCGGGGTCGTCCAGCAGGCGGACGCGTTCTTCGGCCCCGCCCCCTCCTGCCGCTAGGGTGGCGGGGTTCGAGCCGGACGACGTGGTCCGGATCCGGCCCCTGTCGAGAAGGTTGTAGCGGGCTTATGCGCATTGGTGTCCTCACGTCCGGCGGCGACTGCCCCGGCCTGAACGCCGTCATCCGGTCCGTCGTGCACCGTGCCGTCGCCGACCACGGCGACGAGGTCATCGGTTTCCGGGACGGCTGGCGGGGTCTCCTGGAGTGCGACTACCTCAAGCTCGACCTCGACGCCGTCGGCGGCATCCTCGCCCGCGGCGGCACGATCCTCGGCTCCTCCCGGGTCCAGCCCTCGCACCTGCGGGACGGCGTGGAGCGGGCCAGGGGACACGTCGAGGAACTCGGCCTCGACGCGATCATCCCCATCGGCGGTGAGGGCACGCTCAAGGCCGCCCGGCTGATGTCGGATGCCGGGCTGCCCGTCGTGGGCGTGCCGAAGACCATCGACAACGACATCGCGGTCACCGACGTCACCTTCGGCTTCGACACCGCCGTCGGGGTCGCCACCGAGGCCCTCGACCGGCTCAAGACCACCGCCGAGTCCCACCAGCGGGTGCTCGTCGTCGAGGTCATGGGGCGGCACACCGGGTGGATAGCGCTGCACTCCGGCATGGCGGCGGGCGCGCACGCCATCGTCGTGCCGGAACGGCCCTTCGACATCGAGGAGTTGGCCCGGCGGGTCGGCGAGCGGTTCGAGGCGGGCAAGCGGTTCGCGATCGTCGTGGCGGCGGAGGGGGCCAAGCCGGCGCCCGGGTCCATGGCCTTCGACGAGGGCGGCAAGGACATCTACGGTCACGAGCGGTTCGCCGGGATCGCCCGCCAGCTGTCGATCGAGCTGGAGGAGCGGCTGGGCAAGGAAGCGCGGCCGGTGATCCTCGGGCATGTGCAGCGGGGTGGTACTCCGACGGCCTACGACCGGGTGCTGGCCACGCGGTTCGGGTGGCATGCGGTGGAGGCTGCGCATCGGGGGGAGTTCGGTCACATGACGGCTCTTCGGGGGACCGACATCGTGATGGTGCCGTTGGCGGAGGCGGTGGAGACGTTGAAGACGGTGCCGTCGGAGCGGTACGCGGAAGCGGAGTGCGTTCTTTAGGTTTCTTGCCGGGTGCGCGTCCGTCGTGGCTTGTCGCGCCCACGCGGCGGAGCCGCACATCGATACAGCCCCGCGCCCCCGAAAAGGTGGGTTCACTCGCCCCCGGTGCCAGACGTCGCCGGGGGCGGTTCTACGCTGGGGGCGGACGTAAGCGCACAACCCCCACGAATCAGGAGCCGCCGCGATGGATCACAGCGGGCACGGCATGGTCCACGATCTGCCGCCGTTCACGCTGGGACGAGGGCTGCAGTGGTCGGCCGACCCCTTCTTCCTCGTCGCCTGCCTCCTCGCGCTCGGCCTCTACGCCTGGGGCGTGGTCCGGCTGCGGCGGCGGGGGGATTCGTGGTCCGTGGGGCGGACCGTCTCCTTTGTGATCGGTGTGCTGACCATCGCGCTGATGATGTGCACCGGGCTGAACGACTACGGCATGGTCATGTTCAGCGTGCACATGGTGCAGCACATGGTGATCAGCATGCTGTCGCCGATCCTGCTGCTGCTCGGCGCCCCGGTCACGCTCGCCCTGCGGGCGCTGCCGGTCGCCGGCAAGGGGCACAAGGGGCCGCGTGAGCTGCTGCTCGCGCTGCTGCACAGCCGGTACATGCGGATCATCACGCATCCGGCGTTCACCATTCCGTTGTTCATCGCGAGTCTGTACGGGCTCTATTTCACGCCGTTGTTCGACTTCCTGATGGGGTCGAAGACCGGACACATCGCGATGATGGTGCACTTCCTCGCGGTCGGTGTCGTCTTCTTCTGGCCGATCATCGGCGTCGACCCGGGACCGCACCGGCCCGGGTATCTGATGCGGATGCTGGAGCTGTTCGCGGGGATGCCGTTCCACGCGTTCTTCGGCATCGCGTTGATGATGGCGTCCGAGCCGATGGTCGGGACGTTCAAGAACCCGCCCGCCTCGCTCCACATCGACGCCCTCTCCGACCAGAACTACGCGGGCGGAATCGCCTGGGCGTTCAGTGAGATTCCCTCCGTGCTGGTGCTGATCGCACTGCTGTTCCAGTGGTACAGCTCGGAACAGCGGCAGGCCAAGCGCAAGGACCGGGCCGCCGACCGGGACGGCGACAAGGAACTCGAGGAGTACAACGCATATTTGGCCTCATTGAACGCACGCGGGCGTTGAAGCCTTCGTCTTTCCGGAGCATTCAGTAGCATGAAGCGCGTTGGGGGAACCGCCTTCGGGGGGAGCGGTCATGACACTTCGCGCATTTATGCACAGGATCGCCGTGCTGGCGATTTTCTCGCTGCTGCTCAGCGGCTGCGACAAGGGAAATCCACTGACCGTGGTCAAGGCGGTCGCCGCCGGTGTGCCCACGCTCGCGCCGTTCTTCGACGAGAACAGCGGGATCGGCAAGGACGCCACCACCGTGCGGTCGCAGGCCGTGCGGGGCACTCTCCAGCAGGGGGACACCCCTGGCCTCTACGGCGGCAGCAAGCAGCCGACCATCTGTGACGTCGCAAAACTCAAACGCTTCCTCACCGATCCCAGGAATCACCAAAAGGCACAGGCGTGGGCCGACGTGCTGAACATCGGTACGGACGGGATACCGGAATACCTGGATCGACTCACACCGGTTCTGCTGCGTCACGACACTCTCGTCAAGAACCACGACTACAAGAAGGAAAAGGCCGTCCCGTACAACTCCTTGCTCCAGGCGGGAATCGCGATTCTCGTCGATGAACAAGGGCTTCCGGCTGTGAAGTGCTCGTGTGGGAATCCGCTGCGGCCCTTCGAGGGTGACACCGGCCGGATTTCCGTCCAGTTCGAGGACGGCAACAAGAAGTGGGCCGGATACGAGCGGAAGTCGGTCGTGGCCGTGAAGCCCGCTCCGCGGAAGCTGGAACGGATCGCTCTCGTCGACGTCCAGGAGCCCGCCCGCGGGATCGACCGGCCGGTCGGGACGACCGGTGAGAAGGACACCACCTTCAACGCGAAGAAGCCGCGTGTCGTGCCGGAACTCACCGGGGCGACCTTCGCCCGAGCGAGTCGGGAACTGATCGACGCCGGGCTCGCGGCCGGTTACGCGGGGCAGCAGGCGCCGCCCGACGGCGCGAGGGTCACGGCGACGGATCCGCCCGCGGGGAGCGAGCTGGCGTTCGGGCAGTACGTGCTGCTGACCGTGGCCGGGGGCGGCGACAGCACCTCCGGCGGGACGACCGGGCCGACGACCGGGCCCACCACCACTCCCCCGCCGCCGTCGTCCGGCTCAGCGACACCGCCCGCGAGCAAACCGCCCTCGTCCGGTCCCAAGTCCGGTGGCTCCTCCTCCGCACCCCCGTCCTCGTCGAGCGGCAAGCCCCGGGAGTCCTCGTCCCCGCCGCCGTCGACCACGGCACCCGGCCCGTCGTCGCCCTCACCCGAGAAGTCGAGCAGCCCGCCGCCCACCACGGCATCGCCGCCCACCAGCGCGCCGGTGACCAGCAGCGCCCCGGTGACCAGCAGCGCGCCGCCCCCGCCGCCCCCACCGCCACCGCCTCCCTCGACGAGCAGCGAGCCCACCACCAGCGCACCGCCGCCCGTCACCTCGCAACCGGCCACCAGTGAGCCCCCGAGCAGCGAGCCCGCCACCGAGGGGCCGAGCGCCACCGTCGCCGCTTAACAGCCCGAAGAACCGCAGAACCGGAGAGTCACCGGATGCCTTCAGGATCACCGACGTCGGGAGTGGGCCGGGTCATCGCCGGCCGTTATCTGCTGCTGAACCCGCTCGGCAGCGGCGGCATGGGCCATGTGTGGCTCGCCCACGACCAGAGACTCGCGTGTGAGGTCGCGCTCAAGGAGATCGTCTTCCGTGACCCCGTGGAGGCGGGCCATGAGCGGGAGGCACGAGTGGCGCGGGCCCGCGCGGAGGCCCGGCACGCGGCCGGGCTGCGCGGCCACCCGCACGTGGTGACCGTGCACGACGGGCTGGAGCACGAGGGGCTGCCCTGGATCGTCATGGAGTACGTCGCGGACGCCGTGGACCTGCGCGACCTGGTCGACGCGCGCGGGCCCCTCCCCCCGGCCGAGTGCGCCCGTGTCGGGCTCGCCGTGCTGGACGCGCTGACCGCCGGGCACCAGCGGGGCGTGATGCACCGGGACGTGAAGCCGGCGAACATCCTGCTGGCGCCGGACCGCTCCGGCTCGCCGTACGGACGCGTCCTGCTCACCGACTACGGCATCTCGGTACAGCCGGACGCCGGGGAGACCCGGTACACGCTGGCGTCAGTCCTGGTGGGGACGGCCGGCTATCTGGCGCCGGAGCGAGCCACGGGCGGGGCGCCCACCCCGGCCGCCGACCTGTTCTCGCTGGGCTGCACGCTGTACCACGCCGTGGAGGGCGTGGGCCCCTTCGAGCGGGAGTCGCATCTCGCCGAGGTGACCGCGGTGGTCATGGAGGAGCCGCGGCCCGCCGTGCGCGCCGGTGCGCTCGGTCCCGTACTGCACTCCCTGCTCGCGAAGGACCCCGGGCAGCGGCTGTCCGCGGCGGAGGCGGAGGCCGCGCTGTCGGCGATCGTGGCGCCCCCGGCCGAGCCGTACGTGCGCACGCAGACCGACCTCGGCTCGCAGCCGCCCTGGGCGGCGGTGCAGGTGCCGCCGCCCGGACCGGTGCAGATGCCGCCGTCCGGGCCGCCCCCGAACGGGCACCGGCCGCCTCCCACGGCGCTGCCGTCGCAGGGCGGCCGTCGGCGGCGGGAGCGTTCGCACGCCCTGCGGGCCGTTCTCGCCTGCGGCCTCGGACTGCTCCTGGCGCTCGGTGGTGTCTGGTACGCCATGGCCGACCGGTCGCCGGGCGGTGGCGGGGGCGGTCATCAGGGCTCGAGGCAGCCGTACGGCGAGACCGTCGGGCTCGGCAGGGCGCTGCGGGACGGTGACTGCGTGATCGCCGACTGGCCGGGAGCGGAGCGGTTCCGGGGTACGCCCCGGCTGCGGCTGGACCCCACCTGCGGTACGGCCCCGGACGGCCAGGTGATGGCGTTCGTGCCGGCCGCCTCGGCGGACGAGGCCCGGCGGACGGGACCGGCCAAGTGCGAGGAACGGACGCGGGAGGTCCGGGACCGGCTCGCGGACGTACGCGGCCAGGCCGTCGTTCCGACCGACGGGGGCTTCGCGGCCGCGGGGCGGCGCACGGCCTGTCTGGTGCTGGGGGCGAACGGGCCGGTGTACGGGCCGATCGGCCCGCATCGCGCCCTGGGTTCGGGGTTCGCGGACACCGCGACCATGCAGCGGCGGGACTGCCTGGACGTGCGCACCAACCGGGACGCCCGGCTGGTCTCCTGCGCGGGGTCCTACGACGAGCAGGTGCTCGGATTCACCCGATTGGACCCCGACGTCACGCTGCCCGAGGCGCGCACCGAGTCGGACACGGCGTGCGCGCGTGAGGTGCCGCCGGGCGACTACGGCTTCGATCCGTCGGTCTACACCGCCGGTTCCTGGACCAGCGAGGGCCCCTGGAAGAACGGCACTCATTTCGTCGTGTGCACCGTCCGCAAGCAGAACGGGGGCACCATGGAAGGGGACGAATCCTGAGGAGGGTGTCGCGATGCCCGGTACCGGTTCCACGGATGGCTCGACCAGAACGATGGGGGTCCTCACCGTCGGCGGTCTCGTCGCGGTGACGGCGTACACGGTGGCGCTCGGCAGCAATGGCTGGCTGTGGTTCGGCTGGGTGGTGCTGGGCCTGATCACCCTCGGGATGGTGGCCACCCGCGGCTGACTCAGCCGCCCGTGAGGCGGCCCGCCGAGTGCACGCCCGGCTGGTACTTGGGCACCCGGGCGGTGATCTTCATGCCCGCGCCCATGGCGGTCTCGATGACGAGGCCGTAGGAGTCGCCGTACACCTGGCGGAGCCGGTCGTCGACGTTGGACAGTCCGATGCCGCCCGAGGGGCTGACCTCGCCGGCGAGGATACGGCGGAGCAGGACCGGGTCCATTCCGGCGCCGTCGTCCTCGATGACCACGAGGGCCTCGGCGCCCGCGTCCTGTGCGGTGATCTGGATGTGGCACTTCTCGGTCTTGCCCTCCAGACCGTGCTTGATGGCGTTCTCCACCAGCGGCTGGAGGCACAGGAACGGCAGGGCGACCGGCAGCACCTCCGGGGCGATCTGGAGGGTTACGGAGAGGCGGTCGCCGAAGCGTGCCCGCACCAGCGCCAAGTAGTGGTCGATGGCGTGGAGTTCGTCGGCGAGGGTGGTGAAGTCGCCGTGCCTGCGGAACGAGTAGCGGGTGAAGTCGGCGAATTCGAGGAGGAGTTCGCGGGCGCGTTCGGGGTCGGTGCGGACGAAGGACGCGATCACCGCGAGCGAGTTGAAGATGAAGTGCGGGGAGATCTGGGCCCGAAGTGCCTTGATCTCGGCCTCGATCAGCCGGGTCCGGGACTGGTCCAGGTCGGCCAGCTCCAGTTGGACGCTGACCCAGCGGGCGACCTCTCCGGCGGCGCGGACCAGGACGGCGGACTCGCGGGGCGCGCAGGCGACGAGGGTGCCGTGGACGCGGTCGTCGACGGTGAGCGGGGCGACGACCGCCCAGCGGACCGGGCAGTCGGGGGCGTCGCAGGTGAGCGGGAAGGCCTCGCCACGGCCGGTCTCCAGCGGGCCGGCGAGGCGTTCCATGATCTGGGTGCGGTGGTGGCCGCCGACGCCGTCCCAGGCCAGGACCTGCTTCTGGTCGGTGAGGCAGAGCGCGTCGGTGCCGAGCAGTGAGCGCAGTCTGCGGGCCGACTTGCGGGCGGTCTCCTCGGTCAGCCCGGCCCTGAGCGGGGGCGCGGCCAGGGAGGCGGTGTGCAGGGTCTCGAAGGTGGCGTGTTCGACGGGGGTGCCGAGGCCGCCGAGGTTCTGCGGGTGGGCGGTGCGCCGGCCGAGCCAGAAGCCGGCGGCGAGCAGCGGCAGGATCGCCACGCACAGCCCGGCCAGGAATCCGCTCATGCCTTGACCTCCGCCCGCAGTTCCTCCGGCAGATGGAAGCGGGCCAGGATCGCCGCCGTGCCCGCAGGTACCCGGCTCGCGGTGGTCAGGGACACCAGCACCATGGTGAGGAAGCCGAGCGGCACCGACCAGAGCGCGGGCCAGGCGAGCAGGGTGTGCAGCGACCCTGTCGCGGGGAGCCCGGCCATGGTCGCGGCCACGGCGAGGAACGCGGAGCCGCCGCCGACCAGCATGCCCGCGGCGGCGCCGGGCGGGGTGAGCCGCCGCCACCAGATGCCGAGCACGAGCAGGGGGCAGAAGGAGGACGCGGAGACGGCGAAGGCCAGCCCCACCGCGTCGGCGACGGGCAGTCCGCCGACGAGGACGCTCGCGGCGAGCGGGGCGCACATGGCGAGGACCGTGCCGAGCCGGAAGTGCCGTACGCCGCGCGCAGGCAGGACGTCCTGGGTGAGCACGCCCGCCACGGCCATGGTGAGCCCGGAGGCCGTGGACAGGAACGCGGCGAAGGCGCCGCCCGCCACCAGCGCGCCCAGCAGGTCGCCGCCGAGGCCGCCGATCATGCGCTCGGGGAGCAGCAGGACGGCCGCGTCGGCGTCCCCGGTGAGGGTCAGTTCGGGGGCGTACAGGCGGCCGAGGGCGCCGTAGACCGGGGGCAGCAGGTAGAAGCAGCCGATCAGGCCGAGGACGGCGACCGTGGTGCGGCGGGCGGCGACGCCGTGCGGGCTGGTGTAGAAGCGCACCACGACGTGCGGCAGGCCCATGGTGCCGAGGAAGGTGGCGAGGATCAGTCCGTACGTGGCGTACAGGGGACGTTCCTCGCGGCCCGCGGCCAGCGAGGTGGACATGCCGTCGCCGGTGCCGCGGTCGGCGGCGGGGACGGTGGTGCCCTGGGCGAAGGTGAGCCGGGTGCCGCGCTCGATGTGGTGGGTGCCGGCCGGGAGTCGCAGCTGCTGGTCGTCGTGCGGGCGGCCGTCGACGGTGCCGGTCACCGTGACGGTGAGCGGCTGGTCCAGGGTGAGGTCGAGGGTGTCGGCGACCTTGACGATCCGCTGCTCGCGGAAGGTCGCCGGTTCCTCGAAGGCGTGGCTGGGGGCGCCGTCGCCCTGCCAGGCGAGGATCAGGAAGAGGGCGGGGACCAGCAGGGCGGTGAGCTTGAGCCAGTACTGGAAGGCCTGCACGAAGGTGATGCTGCGCATGCCGCCCGCGGCGACGGTGGCGACCACCACCGCGGCCACGATGACCCCGCCGAGCCACTGGGGTGCCCCGGTGAGGACCGTCAGCGTGAGGCCGGCGCCCTGGAGTTGGGGCAGCAGGTAGAGCCAGCCGACACCGACGACGAAGGCGCCCGCGAGCCGTCGTACGGCTTGGGAGGCCAGGCGCGCCTCGGCGAAGTCGGGGAGGGTGTAGGCGCCCGAGCGGCGCAGCGGGGCGGCGACGAACAGGAGCAGGACGAGGTAGCCGGCGGTGTAGCCGACCGGGTACCAGAGCATGTCGGGGCCCTGGACGAGGACCAGGCCCGCGATGCCGAGGAAGGAGGCGGCGGAGAGGTACTCGCCGCTGATGGCGGCCGCGTTGAGGCGGGGGCCCACGGTGCGGGAGGCGACGTAGAAGTCGGAGGTGGTGCGGGAGATGCGCAGGCCGAAGGCGCCGACGAGGACGGTGGCGACCACGACCAGGGCGACCGCCGGCACCGAGTAGTTGGAGTTCATCGGTCCTCGACCAGCCGCACGAAGTCCCGTTCGTTGCGCTCGGCGCGGCGCACGTACCAGCGGGCCAGCAGGACCAGCGGGACGTACAGGCCGAAGCCGAGGACGGCCCATTCGAGGCGGTGGGCGTCGGGCATCGCCGCGAAGAGCAGCGGGAGCGGGCCGATGAGCAGGCCCAGGACGGCGAACACCGCGAGGGCGGCGCGCAGTTGGGTGCGCATCAGGGAGCGGACGTAGGTGTGGCCGAGGGTGGTCTGTTCGTCGATCTCGGTGCGCGGCCGGTAGTAGCCGGAGGCGGGACGGCTGCGGCGGGGCGGGCCGGTGACGACGACGCGCCGCTCGGCGGGGTCCTGGGGCACGGCTAGGGCCTCCTCATCAGCAGGTCCCGCAGCTCGCGTGTGTGGCGGCGGCTGACCTGGAGCTCCTCACCGCCGACCAGGACGCTCACCGTGCCGGCGTCCAGGCGGAGTTCGCCGACGTGGCGCAGGGCGACGAGGTGGCGGCGGTGGATGCGGACGAACCCGCGGGAGCGCCAGCGGTCCTCCAGGGTGGACAGCGGGATGCGGACGAGGTGGCTGCCCTTGTCGGTGTGCAGGCGGGCGTAGTCGCCCTGGGCCTCGACGTGGGTGATGTCGTCGACGGCGACGAACCGGGTCACCCCGCCGAGCTCGACGGGTATGTGGTCGGGGTCGGGTTCGTGCACCGGGATGCGGGGCGCGCTGCCGAGGCGTTCGGCGGCCCGGCGGACGGCCTCGGCGAGGCGTTCCTTGCGGACCGGTTTGAGGACGTAGTCGACGGCCTTGAGGTCGAAGGCCTGGACGGCGAAGTCCTCGTGGGCGGTGACGAAGACGACCAGCGGGGGTTTGGCGAACCCGGTCAGCAGCCGGGCGAGGTCCAGGCCGTCGAGCCCGGGCATGTTGATGTCGAGGAAGACGACGTCGATGGCCTCGGGCCCGTGCGGCCCGGACTCCAGCGCGCGGTTGATGCGGCGCAGCGCCTCGGTGGCGTCACCGGCTCCCTCCACGCTGCCGATCCGGGGATCGGCGCCGAGGAGGTAGAGCAGTTCCTCCAGCGAGGGGCGTTCGTCGTCGACAGCCAGGGCGCGCAGCATGAACCCGGAGTGTAGGAGTAATTCGTACGACTGGACACGTGCTCAGGTGTGGACGTCCCGCTGGATACAGTGCGCACATGAACAGCAGGACCGCCGCGTTCGACGAGCTCGACCGGAAGATCATCACCGCGCTGATGGCGAACGCGCGGACCTCCTTCGCGGAGATCGGTTCGGCGATCGGGCTGTCCTCCACGGCGGTGAAGCGGCGGGTGGACCGGCTGCGGGAGACCGGGGTGATCACCGGGTTCACGGCCACGGTCCAGCCGTCCGCGCTGGGCTGGCGCACGGAGGCGTACGTGGAGGTGTACTGCGAGGGCGCGGCCCCGCCCCGGCGGCTCGCGGAGGTGGTCCGCAACCATCCGGAGATCACCGCGGCGATGACCGTGACCGGTGGCGCGGACGCGCTGCTGCACGTGCGGGCGCGGGACGTGGAGCACTTCGAGGAGGTGCTGGAGCGCATCCGTGTGGAGCCGTTCATCCGGAAGACGATCAGCGTGATGGTGCTGTCCCACCTCCTCCCGGAAAGCCCGGAGGCCGGGGCGAGCCAGCCCGCACCCGAGGCGTAGCGAATAAACGCACCAAGCATGCGTTTCACCGGATGAACTCGCAGCATTCCTGCGCGGACACGCAATTCCTGTTGCTTGTCGGGCCTGCCACCCGTTTTCTACCGTGGTGTCAACCCTCAGTAGACACCGCAGGAAGCGGAGGAACCCCTCTGTGTCCGAGACCCGTGTGCCGCGCCGGCGGCGATTCCTCGTCTGCGAGCCCAGACACTTCGCCGTGCAGTACGCGATCAATCCCTGGATGCATCCCGACACCCACGTCGACGTGGACCTGGCGCAGGAGCAGTGGCGGACACTGATCAGCGCCTACGAGGCCCATGGTCACAGCGTCGACGCGGTGGAGCCGGTCCCCGGTCTGCCGGACATGGTCTTCGCCGCGAACTCGGCGGTCGTCGTCGGCGGCCGCGTCTTCGGCTCCCTCTTCCACGCGCCCGAGCGGCGCCCCGAGTCCACGCACTACGACCTGTGGTTCAAGACCGCGGGCTACGAGGTCCAGCGCCCCCTGTCGGTCTGCGAGGGCGAGGGCGACCTCGTCTGGACCGGGCGGTACGTGCTGGCCGGCACCGGGTTCCGGACCACCCGCGAGGCCCACCGCGAGGTGCAGGAGTTCTTCGGGCACCCGGTGATCAGCCTGACCCTGGTGGACCCGCACTTCTACCACCTGGACACGGCGCTCTTCGTGCTCGACGACTCGGCGGCGGGCAACAACATCGTCTACTACCCGGAGGCCTTTTCGGCGGGCAGTCGCGCGGTACTCGCACGGCTGTACCCGGACGCGGTGCTCGCGACCCGCGACGACGCGATGGCGTTCGGCCTGAACTCCGTCTCCGACGGCCGTCACGTCTTCATCGCCCCGCAGGCCGAGGCGCTCGCCGTGCGCCTCGACGACCACGGCTATGTCCCCGTCCCCGTCGACCTCTCCGAGCTCCACAAGGCCGGCGGCGGCATCAAGTGCTGCACCCAGGAGATCCGCTCATGACCGCACCCGTAAGCACGCGTTCCTCCGCCGATCTCATCCGCGCCGAGGAGCCGGTCCTCGCGCACAACTACCACCCGCTGCCCGTCGTCGTCGCCCGCGCCGAGGGCACCTGGGTCGAGGACGTCGAGGGCCGCCGCTACCTGGACATGCTGGCCGGCTACTCCGCACTCAACTTCGGCCACCGCCACCCCGCGCTGATCGAGGCGGCCCACCGGCAGCTGGACCGGCTGACCCTGACCTCCCGCGCCTTCCACAACGACCGCCTCGCCGAGTTCGCGGAGCGCCTGGCCGAGCTGACCGGCCTGGACATGGTGCTGCCGATGAACACCGGCGCGGAGGCGGTGGAGAGCGGCATCAAGGTGGCCCGCAAGTGGGCGTACGAGGTGAAGGGCGTCCCGGCCGACCGGGCCACGATCGTGGTGGCGGCGGAGAACTTCCACGGCCGTACGACGACGATCGTGTCGTTCTCCACGGACGAGACCGCGAGGGCGGGGTTCGGCCCCTTCACCCCCGGCTTCCGCGTGGTCCCCTACAACGACCTCGCGGCGCTGGAGGCGGCGGTCGACGAGACCACGGCCGCGGTGCTCCTGGAGCCCATCCAGGGCGAGGCGGGTGTCGTCATCCCGGACGAGGGCTATCTGTCGGGCGTACGCGAGCTGACCCGCCGCAAGGGCTGTCTGTTCATCGCCGACGAGATCCAGTCGGGCCTCGGCCGCACCGGCCGCACGCTCGCCGTGGAGCACGAGCAGGTCGTCCCGGACGTGCTGCTGCTCGGCAAGGCCCTGGGCGGCGGCATCGTCCCGGTCTCCGCGGTGGTCGCCCGCCGGGACGTGCTCGAGGTCCTGCGCCCGGGCGAACACGGCTCGACCTTCGGCGGCAACCCGCTCGCGGCGGCGGTCGGCACGGCGGTGGTCGAACTCCTGGAGACGGGCGAGTTCCAGCGCCGGGCGGCGGAGCTCGGCGTCCTGCTGCGGGACGGCCTGGCGGACCTGGTCGGCAAGGGCGTGGTCGGCTTCCGGGCGAGGGGTCTGTGGGCGGGGGTGGACATCGACCCGGAGATCGGCACGGGCCGAGAGGTCAGCAAGCTGCTGATGCGCGAGGGCGTCCTGGTCAAGGACACCCACGGCTCGACGATCCGCCTGGCCCCACCGCTGACGATCACGGCGGAGGAGTTGGGATCGGCTCTGGGAGTACTGGAGAACGTGCTGAGGCACTGACCTGCCAGGGCGCGGGGAACTGCGCGAAAAGCCCCCACCGTCCCGCACGCGCCCCCTGCCCCCCGTAGGCGCACTGCCCCCACACCGGGTGAAGATGTGACGAAGAGGTGATAGACCACTCTCAGCGACAGAGAGGTCGTCCGTGGGCGCACAGGAGGAGCACGACACCGCCCGGCATCGGTTCGACGTGGCCGATGCCGCGCCTCTGCTGCTCGACGCCCACGGCATCGTCACCGGCTGGACGCGCGACGCCGAGCGCCTGCTGGACTACGGCGCCTCGGAGGCCGTCGGGATGGCCGCCGCCGCCCTGCTCACCGCCGAGGACGCCGACCGGCTGCCCGAACTCGCGCAGCGCTGTCGCGCCGACGGCGGCTGGGCAGGGCTGCTGACCGCGGTACGCAAAGGCGGCCGGCCCGCCCGGGTCATGGTGCGCATCACCGCGGCCGACGCGGGCGGATCGGCCCGCTGGCTGGTCCTGCTCTCCGAACTCGCCGAGGCACCCGGCTGGGACATGAGCCGCCCGGTGCTGGAACAGATGGTCACCCGCGCTCCCATCGGCATCGCGATCGTGGACACCGACCTGCGCTGTGTGTGGTCCAACCCGGCCCTGGAGCAGTTCGGCAGCGCCCCGGCCCCCCAGCGGCTGGGACTGCGGTTCGGGGAGATCCAGCCGGGCCTGGACGCCGAGGCGATCGAGGCGCAGATGCGGCGGGTGCTGGAGACCGGGGAGCCGGTCGTGGAGTACGAGCACGTCGGCCGGGTCCGTGCCGCCCCGCACCGCGAGACCGCCCACACGATGTCGTTCACCCGGATCGACGACGACCAGGGCAAGCCGATGGGCGTGTACTACACGGTCGTGGACATCACCGAGCGGCACCGAGCCCGGCAGCGCCTGGCACTGCTCGACCGGGCCGGTGAGCACATCGGCCGGAGTCTGGACATCCGGCAGACCGCGCAGGAGCTGGCCGACGTGGCCGTACCGGCGCTGGCCGACTACATCACGGTGGACCTGCTGGAGTCGGTGCTGCGGGGAGCGGAGCCGACCACCGACGTTCCGCTGCTGCGGGCCGGGCAGCAGTCGGTCAACGAAGGCGTGCCCGAGGCCGTCGTCGAGGTCGGCGAGGTGGCCGCCTACCTGCCCGGGTCGCCCCCGCTGCGCTCTCTGACCTCGGGCACCTCCTGGCGGGAGGAGCGGCTCGACCCGCTCGCCGCGGAGTGGGCCACCGACATACCCGGTGGTCGCGAGGCCACCTTCCTGGAGCTGGGCCTGCACAGCGTGATGGTCGTGCCGATCCGGGCGCGGGGCGTCACCCTGGGCGTCTCGGTCTTCTTCCGCCGGCGCCGCCAGGAACCCTTCGACGAGGACGATCTGAACCTCGCGGAGGACCTCGTCTCCCGGGCCGCCGTCTGCGTGGACAACGCCCGGCGCTACACCCGCGAGCGTGAGGCCGCGCTCGTCCTTCAGCGCAGTCTGCTCCCGCACCGGCTGCCCGAGCAGGACGCCGTGGAGGTGAGCGCCTGCTACCGGCCCGCCGACGAGCTGACCGGCCTCGGCGGGGACTGGTACGACCTGATTCCGCTCTCCGGCGCGCGGGTCGCCCTCGTGGTCGGCGAGGTCCCGGGGCACGGCATCGGCGCCGCCGCCGCCATGGGCCGGCTGCGGACCGCCGTACGGACGCTGGCGGCGCTGGAGCTGACGCCCGAGGAGGTGCTGGGTCACCTGGACGACCTGGTCGCGCGGGCGGCACGGGAGGAAGGGGAGCAGGGGGCGAGGCCGGGGGATTCGGGGGACTCGGGGTCTTCTGGGGACTCTGGCGTTTTGCGGGACTCTGGGGCTTCGCGGGACTCGGAGGCTTCGCGGGACTCCGGGGCTTCGCGGGACTCGGACGCTTCGCGGGACTCCGGGGCTTCGCGGGACTCGGAGGCTTCGCGGGACTCGGAGGCTTCGCGGGACTCGATGGCTTCGCGGGACTCGGTGGCTTCGCGGGACTCGGTGGCTTCGCCGGATTCGGGGGACGCGTCGGACAGTGCGCAGGCGGTGGGTTCCGGGTGCGTGTACGTCGTCTACGACCCCGTCGACGGGCAGTGCACGATGGCCGCCGCAGGGCATCCCGCGCCCGCCGTGATCCTGCCCGACGGCACGGTCGCCTTCGTGGACCTGCCCCAGGGGCCGTCGCTCGGCGTCGGGGGCCCGCCCTTCGAGTCGGTCGAGCTGGCCCTGGCGGCGGGCAGCACGCTCGCGCTGCACACCGACGGGCTGCTCGCGCGCGGCGAGGAGTGGGCGCTCGACGCCGGACGGGAGCGGCTGCGGCAGGCCCTGGAGCGACCCGCGGCCACCCTCGACCTGCACTGCCGGACCGTCGTGGACTCCCTCGCCCCGGACCGGCCGCACGACGATGTGGCCCTGTTGATGGCCCGTACCCGGCTGCTGGGGCCCGAACAGGTCGCGGACTGGGACGTCCCGGTGGATCCGGCCCGGGTCGCCGAGGCCCGCAAGACGGCGTCCCGGCAGCTGACGGAGTGGGGCCTCGAGGAGTTCGCGTTCACCACGGAGCTGGTCGTCAGCGAGCTGGTCACCAACGCCATCCGGCACGCCGTCGGACCGATCCGGCTGCGGCTGATCCGGGAGCGGACCCTGGTGTGCGAGGTGCTCGACGGCGGTGCCACCGCGCCTCATCTGCGCCATCCGCGGACCACCGACGAGGGCGGCCGGGGGCTGCTGCTGGTCTCCCAGTTCGCCCAGCGCTGGGGCACCCGGTTCGTGCCCGAGGGGAAGGTCATCTGGGCCGAGCAGTCCCTGCGGGAGCCGGGCGACTGAGCTCGGCAGACGGATCATTGCCTACGGTCCACTCCTACAACACCCCATACCGTGGAAAAATGGGTGATCCCGGCGGCGAGGCGGCTGCAATGAGCGACACATCCATCGACTATGCGGCGGTGTTCCAGGCGCTGCCCGGCATGGTCGCGCTGCTCACACCCGAGCTGGTGTTCGCGGACGTCAACGAGGAGTTCCTACATGTGGCGGGCCGGCGGCGCGAGGACGTCGTGGGCCGCTTTCTCTTCGACGTGTTCCCTGACAACCCGAACGACCCGGCGGCGACCGGCATGCGCAATCTGGCGGCCTCGCTGCGGCGGGTCCTGGACAGCGGCGAGCGCGACGCGATGGCGCTCCAGCGGTACGACGTGGAGGACCCGGAGCACCCCGGCGAGTGGGAGGTCCGCTACTGGAGCCCGGTCAACGCGCCGGTGCTCGGCGCGGACGGCAAGGTCGCGCTGCTGGTGCACCGGGTGGAGGAGGTCACCGAGCTGATGCGGGCCCGCGGGGGGCCGCGCGGCAGCCGGGCCCGGGTGCTGGAGGCCGAGCTGTACACCCGGGCCCGTGAGCTCCAGGAGCTCAACGACCGGCTGCGGCAAGCGCACGCCCGCGAGCGCGAGGTCGCGCTGGCCCTTCAGGAGGCGATGCTGCCGGTGAGCCGGCAGTCCCTGCACGACCGGGCCGCCGTCCGGTACCGGCCCGCGATCGGCGCGCTCAACGTCTGCGGGGACTGGTACGACCTGGTCGACCTGGTGGACGGCAGCGGGGTCGGCGTCTCGGTGGGCGACGTGGTGGGCCACGGACTGGGGGCGGCCTGTGTCATGGGCCAGCTGCGCAGCGCCCTGAGCGCGGCCTCGCGGGTGGCCGCGGGTCCGGCGCAGGCGCTGGACGTGCTGGGCCGGTACGCCCATGTGATCGACGGCGCGGAGTCGGCGACCGCGGTCACGACCTTCATCGACTTCGACAACGGCACGATCACCTACGCCAGCGCCGGGCACCCGCCGCCGATGCTGGTGCACGCCGACGGCCGCGTGGAGTGCCTCGACAAGGCCACCGACACGCCGCTGGACGCCCGCCCCGACCCGATCCCCCGGCCACAGGCGACCACCACCTTCGCCCCGGGCGCGACGCTGGCCCTCTACACCGACGGCCTCGTCGAGCGCCGCCACGAGGACGTCGACACCGGCCTCACCCGCCTCGCCGACGCCCTCACCCGCCATCGCAAGGACGACCCCGAAACCCTGGCCGACGCGGTCCTGGCGGAACTCCTCCCACCGGGGGGCGCGACGGATGACACGGCGCTGGTGATCGTGCGGTTGTGAGAGGGCCGGCGGGGCCGGGACGCGGAGGGCGGATGTCTGTGAGGGCCTGGCCGCCGGTCACGGGGGCCTCGGTGGGGGCTTTGCCGGGTGGCACAGGAGGGGGTGGTGGGGCAAGAGGGGGGGTCCGGCCTGTCTTCGGCTGGTTCGCGGTGTCGGTGGTCGTCGAGTTGCCGTCGGCCGGGCGGCGGTACCAAGCTGGAGCCGCGGTCGGGGCTGTTTCGGGCGCCGTCGGCTGCGCCTACACTGACAGCCCCATCTCACGCCGGTTGACCAGCCAGAACGCGGAGTTGAGCCGTCCGCCCGACCGAGGAGCGCCCCCTCTTGTTCTACTACCTGCTCAAATACGTGCTGTTGGGGCCGTTGCTGAGACTGGTCTTCCGGCCTCGAATAGAGGGCCTGGAGCACATCCCGGAGTCCGGTGCGGCCATCGTGGCGGGCAACCACCTCTCCTTCTCCGACCACTTCCTGATGCCGGCCGTCCTCAAGCGCCGCATCACCTTCCTCGCCAAGGCCGAGTACTTCACCGGCCCCGGCATCAAGGGCCGGCTCACCGCCTTCTTCTTCCGCAGCGCCGGCCAGATCCCGGTCGACCGCTCCGGCAAGGAGGCCGGCCAGGCCGCCATCCGCGAGGGCCTCGGCGTGCTCCGCAAGGACGAGCTGCTCGGCATCTACCCGGAGGGCACCCGTTCTCACGACGGCCGCCTCTACAAGGGCAAGGTCGGCGTCGCGGTCATGGCCCTCAAGGCCCAGGTCCCGGTCATCCCCTGCGCGATGATCGGCACCTTCGAGGCCCAGCCGCCCGGCAAGGTCATCCCCAACATCCACCCCGTGGTGATCCGCTTCGGCAAGCCCCTCGACTTCTCCCGCTACGCCGGGATGGAGAACGAGAAGGCGATCCTGCGGGCCATCACCGACGAGATCATGTACGCCATCCTGAAGCTCTCCGACCAGGAGTACGTCGACCAGTACGCGGCCGTCGTGAAGGCCGAGGAGGCCGCCGCCCGCTCGGAGAAGGAGCGCAAGTTCCCACGGATGCCGCTGAGCTGAGCTCTGCCGTCGGCAGAACCCCCTGGAGAAACGGGAGTTGACCGCCGTACGGTCACGCCATGACACGACGTGCTGTGGTGATCGGAGCGACGGGACAGATCGGGCGGGCGGCCGTGACCGCCCTGGCCGGGGACGGCTGGGAGGTGACCGCCGTCTCGCGGGGCGGCGCACGGGACGAGAGCTGGCCCGCCGAGGTACGCACCGCGCGGGCCGACCGGGCGGACGACGCCGCCCTGTCGGCCGCGGTGGGCGACGGCTGCGAGGTCCTGGTGGACGTGGTCGCCTACCGACCGGAGCACGCACGGCAGTTGGTGTCGCTGGCCGACCGCGTCGGCTCCGCCGTGGTGGTCTCCAGCATCTCGGTCTACGAGGACGACAAGGGCCGTAACTTCGACACGCAGGGCGAGCCGGACGGCTTCCCGGAGTACCCGGTGCCCCTGGCCGAGGGCCAGCGGACCGTCACGCCGGGCGAGTCCTCGTACAGCACCCGCAAGGCGGGCCTCGAACGCGAACTCCTCGCCGCGGGTGAGCAGTTGCCGACCACGCTGCTGCGGGCGGGCGCGATCCACGGGCCGTACTGCCGGACGCCCCGCGAGCTCTACTTCGTCAAGCGCAACCTGGACGGCCGCACCCGGCGCGTCCTCCCCTTCGGGGGGCTAAGCCGCTTCCACCCGGCGAGCGTCCACAACATCGCCGAGCTGATCCGGCTGGCGGCCGCGCGGCCCGGCAGCCGGGCGCTCAACGCCGTGGACCCGGACGCCCCGACCGTGGCCGAGATCGCCGCCGCGATCGACGCCGTCATGGGCGTCGAGACCGAGACGGTCCTGCTGGACGGCCCGCCGCCGGCGCCGACCGTGGGCGACACCCCGTGGTCGGTGCCGGTGCCGGTCGTCTGCGACATGTCCGCGGCGGATCGGGAGTTGGGCTACCAGCCGGTGGTGGCGCGGTACGCGGACCGGCTGCCGGAGACCGTCGCCTGGATCGAGGGGCACCTGGCCGGACGGGACTGGCGGGAGGCGTACCCGAAGATGTTCCAGGCCTACGGCGACCTCTTCGACTACGCGGCGGAGGACGCGTACCTCGACTCGCTCGGCGCATGAGGAAGGGGCGGCCCGTGGCCCGGGCCGCCCCTTCTTCGTCGTACGGCGTACCGC
>NZ_JBHUXV010000061.1:0-55906 GCF_042669125.1 Streptomyces sp. NPDC057253
CCCCAGGTTTTAGCCTGGGGGGCACGGCGTTTTTCGGCCGTGAGGGACTTCCAGGAACGAGGCACCAGATGACCGACCCCGTGACGCTCGACGGCGAGGGCTCCATCGGCGATTTCGACGAGAAGCGCGCCGAGAACGCGGTCCGCGAGCTCCTGATCGCGGTCGGCGAGGACCCGGACCGCGAAGGGCTGCGGGAGACGCCGGCGCGGGTGGCGCGGGCGTACAAGGAGATCTTCGCGGGACTGTGGCAGAAGCCCGAGGACGTGCTGACCACGACGTTCGACCTGGGGCACGACGAGATGGTGCTCGTGAAGGACATCGAGGTGTACTCGACCTGTGAGCACCATCTGGTGCCGTTCCGGGGGGTCGCCCACGTCGGGTACATCCCGGCCACCACCGGGAAGATCACCGGGCTGTCGAAGCTGGCCCGGCTCGTGGACGTCTACGCCCGTCGGCCGCAGGTGCAGGAACGACTCACCACGCAGATAGCCGACTCCCTGATGGAGATCCTGGAGCCGCGCGGGGTCATCGTGGTCGTCGAGTGCGAGCACATGTGCATGTCGATGCGGGGGATCCGCAAGCCCGGCGCCAAGACGCTCACCTCGGCCGTGCGGGGGCAGTTGCGGGACGCGGCGACGCGCAACGAGGCGATGAGCCTCATCATGGCGCGCTGACCGGCCTGTCCCTTCCCGGCGGCGGGCCTCACGCCGCCGACGGAGCTCCCGTGTTGCGGTCGTCGTCCTCCGGGAGTTTGCAGACGCGCTCCAGGAAGAGGGCCGCCGCTATCACCGCGATGCCCGCGAGGACCGAGAAGCCGGCGTAGATGGCCTGGTCCCGGCGGGCCGGGATGTCGAGGGACTCCAGCAGGAAGACCCCGGTGCCGCCGTACATGCCGGAGACGAGGGCGGCAACCAGGGCGCTGGCCTGGCCGAAGACGACCGCGCGGGCCGCCATCAGGGGGTCGACGCCCTTCGCCTCGGGGGCGCGCTCGCGCTGGGCTTTCAGGCGGGCGCGCAGGGACAGGGCCGTGGCCACCAGGACCACGGCGATCAGGGCGAGCACGATGGGCGCGGCCAGCGGGACGCTGGGCAGGGTCCCGACCGAGTTCCACAGGCGGGCGCCCGCCCAGGACAGGACTCCGGCCACGGCGAACACGCCGGCCAGCAGCCTGATGCGCAGCTCTTTCACGGTGTCCCTTCAGCTCCCCCGTCGTCCCACGAAGTGTGGCCGTCTTGACCTTAACGGCTATTCGGGCAGCCGGAGTTCCAGGTCCTTGCGGGCTTCCACGCCGTCCCGGGTGACGGTGTCGAGAAGGGCCGCCACCGGACCGCGACCGGGCAGCTGGGCCTCGGGCTCCACGTCGTGCCAGGGGGCGAGGACGAAGGCGCGCTCATGGGCGCGGGGGTGGGGCAGGGTGAGGACCGGGTCGTCGGAGACCAGATCGGCGTAGGCGACGATGTCGACGTCGAGGGTGCGCGGGCCCCAGCGCTCGTCCCGCACCCGGTTGAAGGCCTCCTCGACCGCGTGCGCCCGCTCCAGCAGGGAGGACGGGGGGAGGGTGGTCTTGAGGACCACGACCGCGTTGAAGTACGACGGCTGGCTGTCGGCGGCCACGCCCCAGGGCTCGGTCTCGTAGACCGGGGAGACCGCCTTCACGCGGACGCCCGGGGTGTCCTCCAGGGCGTCGATGGCGCCCTGGAGGGTCTCCAGGCGGTTGCCGAGGTTGGAGCCGAGGGAGATGACGGCGCGCTTGGGGTTGTGGAGGGTGGTGTCGGCGGCGTCCACCTGCTGCACGACCGAGGCGGGCACCGGCTGTACGGTCGGGTCGCTCGGACCCGCGGCGAAGGACGCGGTCATACTCGGCTCCGGGTGATGGTGACGGTCACGTCGTCGAAGGGCACGGTGATCGGTGCGTCGGGTTTGTGGACCCTGACCTCGACCTCCTCTACCCCCTGGTGCTTCAGACAGGCCTGGGCGATGCGCTCGGCGAGGGTCTCGATGAGGTTGACGGGCTCGCCCTCGACGACGGCCACGACCTCCTCCGCCACGATGCCGTAGTGCACGGTCTTCGCCAGGTCGTCGTCGGCGGCGGCCGGCCGGGTGTCCAGTCCGAGGACGAGATCCACGATGAAGGTCTGGCCCTCCTCGCGCTCCTTGGGGAACACACCGTGGTGCCCGCGGGCCTTGAGGCCGCGCAGCGCGACACGATCCACGCGAATCACTCCTGCAATCGTCGGTACGGCCGGTCCGTGCCGTGTGCGGGCGGCACACCGGCCTCGGACGAATCTACCTGCGAGCACTGACAGGGCCGGGCCACGCGGGCACGGGCCGGCGCCGGGACCAGGAGGCTTCACCGGGTGTTTCCCCCGGGGAACCCGGCGGCTCACGGGTTGGTAGCCGCCCCTACCCAGGGGTCCGTGATTCCAACCACTTCTTGGTCCCGACGGCTTACGACGGCGTCTCCTCGTCGTCGTCCTCGTCGTTCTCGGCCAGCACGGGGGAGGCGTGGTGGGACCACATCTTCCAGCCGTCGGGGGTGCGGCGGAACACGTTGGTGGCGACCACCAGCTGGCCGACCAGCGGTCCCAGTTCCTCGCTGCCCTCGGGTGCGGGCCCGCCGCTGAGGATGTTCTCGGTGCAGGTCACCAGGGCGGTGTCGCCGGTGACGGAGACATGCACGTCGGTGAGGATGAACTGGATGTAGTCGGTGTTCGCCATGATCAGCGCGTACGACCTGAGGACCTCGCCGCGCCCGGTCAGCACGGGCCAGCCGGGGTGCACGCAGGAGACCACGCCGACGTCGGCCGGGTCGTGGTACTCCTCGTCGACGCCCAGGTCGGCGGGGGTGAGCCAGAGCGAGGAGACCGCCTCGAAGTCGCCGCGCTCCAGTGCCTCGTAGAAGCCCGTGTTGGCGGCTTCCACCTGTTCGACGTCGGTGTGGGGGGCGCTCACCGCGCTCCTTCCACGGCGCGGGCGACCCGTACCGCGTCCGCCGTGGCGCGGACTTCGTGGACGCGGACCGCCCACGCTCCGGCGTGCGCCGCGAGGGCGGAGACGGCGGCCGTGGCGGCGTCGCGCTCGCGCGCGGGCGGCGGGGCGCCCTGCGGGCCGGCGAGAACACGGCCGAGGAACCGCTTGCGGGAGGCGGCGACGAGGAGGGGGTGGCCGAGGCCGAGGAGGCGGTCGAGGTGGGAGAGGAGGACCAGGTCGTGCTCGGCGTCCTTGGAGAAGCCGAGGCCCGGGTCGACGACCACGCGGTCCGGGGAGATGCCGCCCGCGAGGACGGCGTCCACGCGCGCGTGGAGTTCGTCGACGACCTCGGCGACGACGTCGGCGTAGACGCCCTTGACGTTGCCGCCCTCCAGGAAGCCGCGCCAGTGCATGACGACGAAGGGGGCGCCCGCGTCGGCGACCACCGGGATCATCGCGGGGTCGGCGAGGCCGCCGCTGACGTCGTTGACGAGGGCGGCCCCGGCGGCGAGCGCCTTGTCGGCCACGGACGCGCGCATGGTGTCCACGGAGACGGTGACGCCCTCGGCGGCCAGGCCGCGGACGACGGGGATGACGCGCCTCAGTTCCTCGGCCTCGTCGACGCGGGTGGCGCCGGGGCGGGTGGACTCACCGCCGACGTCCACGAGGTCGGCGCCCTCCTCGACGAGGGTGAGGCCGTGCTTGACGGCGGCCGTCGTGTCGAACCAGCGGCCGCCGTCGGAGAAGGAGTCGGGGGTGACGTTCACCACCCCCATGACCGCGCAGCGGTCCCATTCCGGAAGGCCGGCGACGCGCCCGCGTCCGCTCTGCTTGCTCATACGTTCAGCCTAGGCCCAGCGTGGCGGCGCGGGGCCGCCGCACGGCCCGAACGGAAGCCCCCGGGCTGGGGGCGGGGGTGGGGCTTCCGTCCGGACCTGTCCCGGGGGCGGTCAGGCCGCTCTCACGTCCCGTTCCGCGACCGCGTGCGCACACACGCGTGCGGAGGTCGAGCGGCGGCGCAGGAAGCGCGGCAGCGGCAGGGCCAGGTTGACGAAGCCCTCCGCCTGCATGGCGGCGAAGCCGATGCGCGGGAGGTCGCCGGAGGCCCGGTAGACCACGAAGCGGGGCTCCCAGCGGGGCTGGAACTTCGCGTTGAACTTGTACAGGGACTCGATCTGGAACCAGCGGGACAGGAAGACCAGCAGGCCCCGCCAGGCGCGCAGCACCGGGCCCGCGCCGATCTTCTCGCCACGGGCGAGGGCCGAGCGGAACATCGCGAAGTTCAGCGACACGCGCGTGATGCCGAACCTCGGGGCCGCCGTCAGGGCCGCGACGATGAGCAGCTCGTTCATGCCGGGGTCGGCCGAGCGGTCCCGTCGCATCAGGTCCAGGGAGGCTCCGTCGGTGCCCCAGGGCACGAAGTGCAGGATCGCCTTGAGGTCGCCGTAGGGGCCGGGCTGGTCGTCGGCCTTGTGGGCGGTGGCGATGAGGCAGTCGCCGTCGGCGAGGTCGCCGATGCGGCCGAGGGCCATCGAGAAGCCGCGCTCGGTGTCGGTGCCGCGCCAGTCGTCGGCGGCCCGCCGGATCCGCTCCAGCTCGGTCTCCCCGAGGTCACGGACGCGCCGCACCCGGGTCTCGTAACCGGCGCGCTCGATGCGCTTGACCATCTGGCGCACGTTGCGCATCGCGCGGCCGGCGAGTGAGAAATCCGCGACGTCCACCACCGCCTCGTCGCCCAGTTCGAGGGCGTCCAGGCCGGTCTCGCGGGTCCAGACCTCGCCGCCGGTCTCCGAGCAGCCCATGACGGCGGGCGTCCAGGAGTGCGCCTTGGCCTCGTCCATGAAGCGCTCGATGGCACCAGGCCAGGCCTCGACGTCTCCGATCGGGTCGCCGCTGGCGAGCATCACGCCGGACACGACGCGGTAGGTGACGGCCGCCTTGCCGCTGGGGGAGAAGACGACCGCCTTGTCGCGGCGCAGCGCGAAGTGGCCGAGGGAGTCGCGGCCGCCGTGCTTGGCCAGCAGGGCCCGCAGACGGGACTCGTCCTCCTCGGTGAGGCGGGCGGCGGGGTGTTCGGGGCGGAAGGCGAGGTAGATCGTCGTGATGGCCGTCAGCAGGCCCAGGGCGCCCAGCGAGACGCCCACGGTCCACGAGGTGTCGCCCTGGTAGTCGACGGGGCCCTCGAAGCCGAACAGGCCGTACAGGACGTGCGTGATGCGGTCGGCCAGGCTCGGGTCGCCGACCATGCGGTGCGGATGGACGCTGACGATGATCAGCCCGAGGAGGAGGGAACCGGCGCCCATGAGGACGAAGTTGGCGAGCGCCCGCCACCTGCTGCGCGGGTCGGGCAGCGCCTTGAACTGGTCGCGGTGGCGCAGCAGCGGTGCGAGCAGGGCGAGCGAGATGGCCACCCCGAGGAGCGAGTGGCGGTAGGTGAACTGCGCCAGCGCGCCCGCCGGCAGCAGCGCCACGGCCGCCCGCCAGGCCCGGCGCTTGCGGCGCCTGAGGCCGTGGGCGAGCAGCAGCAACAGCACGCCGGTGCTGAGCGAGAGCGCGGCCGCGAACGGGCCGAGCGCGCCGGGCAGCACCTCGGCCAGGGTGTGCATACGGCTGTGCCGGAAGCGCGGGAAGACGCCGGCGGCGATGTCCAGAAGGCCTACGAGAGCGCAGGCTCTGGCGACGAGGACGGGGACGGCCTCGGGGCGCGGTCCGTGCCATGCACGCCGCAGCCGTGGTGATCGGATCGGAACCCCGCCCGACATTTCCTCATCTGTCCTGACAGACATCGCATCCCGTGGTTCTGCGAGTGACTTTGGATCCGGAGCCCGATTCGGGCATCCGGCGACATTGCGCCCTCTAGGACGGTGTCTCGTGAGGAGAGGTTCACTCATCTCCTCAAAGCCGTTTCAAAGGCCGAGGAAAGCGAAAGCAAGCAATGGGTCTCACGAGCAACAACACACTGGTGCCGGCGGTCCTGGCCGCCGTGGCGCTGTTCGCCTGCACGGTGTGGCTCTGGCCCCGGCTGGCCCGGCGGAGCTGGCGGTCCGTCAGCGGCCGCGTGGGGCTGCTGCTCGCGGTACAGCTCTCGCTCTTCGTCTCGGTGGGGCTCTTCGCCAACCAGACCTTCGGGTTCTACGCCTCCTGGGCCGACCTGTTCGGTCAGGAGACCGGCCAGGGTGTGGTGGTCGACCACACCCCGGGCGACCGCTCGAGCGGCCCGCTGCGGGTGACCGAGATCGGGGGCGTGCCCGGCAGGGACGGCTTTCGGCCGTCGTCGGTCGGGCAGGTCCAGAAGGTCGACATCGTCGGCCGTACGACCCACATCGCCTCGCCCGCGTACATCTATCTGCCGCCGGAGTATTTCCAGGAGCGCTATCGCGCGCGTGCCTTCCCCGCGGCCGTGGTCCTCACTGGTTATCCGGGTACCGCGAGAGCGCTGGTGGACAAACTCCACTATCCGCGCACGGCACTTCAGCTCGTCAAGGACGGACGTATGGAGCCGATGATCCTGGTGATGCTGCGGCCGACGGTGGCGCCCCCGCGCGACACCGAGTGCGTGGACGTCCCGGACGGTCCGCAGACCGAGTCGTTCTTCGCCGAAGATCTGCCGCAGGCGGTGACGCAGCACTACCGGGTCGCCGAGGGGCCGGGGAACTGGGGGATCATCGGCGACTCCACGGGCGGCTACTGCGCGCTGAAGCTCGCCATGCACCACCCCGGGGTCTACGCGGCGGGGGCGGGTCTGTCCCCGTACTACAAGGCGCCCGTCGACCCCACCACGGGCGATCTGTTCCAGGGCGACAAGGCGCTGCGCGACCGCGCGAACCTGTGGTGGTGCCTCAAGCACCTGCCCGGGCCCGACACCTCACTGCTCGTCAGCAGCAGCAAGCTGGGGGAGTCGAACTACAAGGACACGTTGAAGTTCATAGCGCGCGTGAAGGCGAAGGAAACGACACGGATCTCGTCGATCATCCTCGAAAGCGGCGGGCACAACTTCAACACCTGGCGGCGGGAGATCCCGGCGACCTTGGAGTGGGTCAGCGAGCGGCTCGGTGATCGATGAACCGAATTCGGCGCCGTTCCGATTCCTGATGTCGGGTGAAGGCCGCGGGATGGCTGTGTTTTTACGGGGCGGGGCACCATACTTCGCCTACTCGCGGTAAGTTTCTGGCCATGCCACGTGGACGTCACCGCCATTCCCCTCCTCTGCACAGGCTGCTGCCTCCGTCGGCGATCGCAGGCGTCTCCCTCGTCTGCGCCTTCGGCCCATGGGTCTTCTCGCAACAGGCCGTGCTGCGCGTGATAGCCGCGTTCGCCGCGGCGGTCGCGATCGTGGGGGCGGCCGTCATGCGCCGTTGGGACGCGCAGGCGGGCAAGCAGGTCGCCGACCTCACGCGCGCGCGTGCGAGCGACGAGTGGCGGCACGAGGAGCGGGTCGCCGAACTCGAGACCGATCTCGAGGAGTCCCGCGAGCTGCGCGCCAAGCTGGAGCAGCGGCTGCGGGCCAAGCGCGCGGAACTGGCGGGCCTGCGCAACGAACACGCGGCCCTGCTGCGGCGGTACGCCACGGCGGAGACAGAGCGGGCGAGCGCCCTGGAGGGCCGCCGGCTGCTGGAGATAGAGGCCGCGCCGGAGCGGGCGCTGCCGTCGGCGGAGGGGGCCGACGGGGACGACGTGGCGGTGGCTGCCGCGGGTGACGACGAGGCCGGGACCGAGACCGGGACCGCTGTCGAGGTGGCCGCGGACGGGCAGCCGGAGCGGCCCGCGATCTTCTCGCCCGAGGGCTCCCGGCTGTGGCTGCGGGCGAACGCGGCGCTGAAGCGGCTGCATGAGGGCGGCGCCGAGGACGGGGAGCCCGGGGCGGGGACGGACGCCGAGACGGCCGCTGACGTCGAGACGGGTGCGGACGACAAGACGACGGCGGACGCCGAGAAGCCGACGGATGCCGAGGCGGGCGCCACGACGGGTGCCAAGACGGGCGCCACGACGGGGATCGCGACCAAGGTGGCGGCCGACGTCGGGACAGGCGCCGACGCCGAGCCGGAGACGGCGGCCGGTACCGCCGGGACCGGAACCGACGGCCGGGGCACGTCCAAGGGTGACGCGAAGAGCGGCCCGGCGACCGAGCCCAAGAGCTCACCGGCCGCGGCGGAGCCCGTGAAGGCCAGTGCACGCGCGGCGGACGCCTCCGGTACCGAGGCGGAGGCCGCGCAGGAGGACGAGGCGCGGGGGAAGCCCGAGGCGGTCGACGGGCATCAGCGCGCGGCCGCCACCACCCCGGCCAGAGCCGCCCAGCCGCCGCAGCAGCCCGCCGGGCACTTCATCGCGCCGACCGCGGTGGCGGTCGTGCCCACGGCTCCCGAGCGACGCCCGCGGGTCGAGGGCGGGTTCGACTTCTTCGGCACCAAGGCGGGGGCCTCGGCCGACGCGCTGGAGGCCGTGCAGAACGAGGACCTCGCCGATGTCGTCGGCCAGGAGGCGCTCGCGCTGCACAAGGCCGAGGCGGAGGCGCAGTTCAAGCCGGCCGACGAGGAGTCCCGGGGCGTCGGCCAGGTCATCGACCTGACCGCCCACGACCAGACGGAACAGATCAACCTCCAGGGACTGCGCAGCGCGGTCTCCTGACGGTCCCGCAGGTGTGCGCGAGGGGCACGGTCAGGCCATCCACCGGTCGGGCCGTGCCCCTCTCCGTCCCGTCCGCGACCGCTCCGCCTGCGCCCGGAGCAGCTCCGCGGCCTCCTGAGCGTCCCTCAGACGGGCCGTGACGGTCTTGTTCGCTCCCGTGTCCACGTGCACGTCGGCGAGCCGCCACAGCCGCTTCCAGGGCCCTTGAACGAGCCGTACGCTCTGCACCTTCGCGTGCGGGACGAGCGCCAGGCTCCGCCGCAGCAGCCCCTGCCGGGAGGCGAACACCGCGTCCGTGACGGCGAGTCCGTGGCCGCGCCACCACACGGGCACGCACCGCCCGGCCCGCCGCGGGGGCCGCGCGAGCGCCGACATCGGGGGTACGACGACTCCGGGCAGCACGCGCGCGACGACCGCCTCGGCGACCTCGCGCGGAGCGACCGGCACCAGCACCGAGTTGGACGACCCGGCCACGTCCAGCTCGACCCGCACCCAGCCGCGCCGCCGCCACAGCAGCGGCTCCACGATCCGCACGGTCTGCACCCGCCCGGGCGGCACCGTCTCGTGGCTGCGGTCCAGGAGGCCGTGGTCGATCCGCAGCCCGTCCGGGGACTCGCCCACCGTCCAGTCGTACTCGCTGACGAACCGCCCCACGCTGCTCGCGCCCGCCGCGCCGAGCAGCGGCACGGCGGTCGCCAGGACCGTCCACACGCTGTGGGTGGCCCACCACAGCAGCGGCGGTACGACGAGGGCGGCGACCAGGCTCACCCAGGTGGCGCCGGTCAGCACAAGGGAGAGCGCGAGGTCTCGCGGGGGCGTGCGCATCAGCTCGCGCGCCGGTGCCTCGCCGACCTCGTGCGCGGTCTCGGGAGCGAACCCGGCGGCGCGCGCCAGCAGTTCCGCGCGCAGCGCCCGCGCCTCGCGCTCCCCGAGGAAGGCCAGTTCGTCCTTCTTGTCGGTGCCGACGACGTCGAGCCGGAGCTTCGCGACCCCCGCCACGCGCGCGAGGAGCGGCTGCGTCACGTCGATCGCCTGGATCCGCTCCAGCCGGATGTGCGCGGTGCGCCGGAACAACAGGCCGGTCCGGATGCGCAGTTCGCTGTCGGTGACCGCGAAGTGGGTGAACCACCAGGTGAGGAAGCCGTAGAGGGCGGCGGCGGGCACGACGACGGCGAGCGCGATCAGCAGCGTGGTGGTCGTCAGCCGGGTCAGCTGGCGCTGCGCCTGGTCGGGGTCGTGCACCGCCCACCCGATGACGACGGCCACCGGCGCCCACGCCCGCCTGAGCGGCGTTATGGGATGCAGCCGCCGCTCGGTGACGGCCTCCTTCTCCTGTACGGCGTCGTCGACGCCCGGCGCCGTCACAGGCCCGCCGATCGGGCCTCGCCGAGTTCGGTGAGCCGGTCCCGCAGGCGTTCCGCCTCGGCCGGGTCCAGGCCCGGGATGGTCGCGTCGGTCGCCGCGGCGGCCGTGTGCAGCTGCACGCTGGCCAGCCCGAAGTGCCGCTCCACGGGCCCGGAGGTGACCTCCACCAGCTGCATGCGGCCGTACGGCACCACGGTCTCCTCGCGCCACAGCACGCCCCGGCTGATCAGCAGGTCGTCCGCGCGCTCGGCGTAGCGCCAGGAGCGCCAGTTGCGGCCGATCAGCACCCAGCCCCAGCCCATGAGGGCGAGCGGCAGCAGCGCGAAGGCCGCCCAGAGCGGACCGCACAGCAGCCCCAGCAGCAGCCCCAGGGCCACGGCGAGCAGTCCCAGCCACACCACCAGCAGCATCCGACGCATCCGCAGCAGCCCCGGCGGCAGCCCGGTCCACACCGGCTCGTCCCCGGTGACCTCTGTGTCCTGCCCGCTCCCCGTCTCCATGGGGCCAGCGTACGTAGGACAGACTGTGTCCATGACTCCTACGACGGAGACCACGGTCGGCATCGGCGGCGCCGCGGAGAGCACCGACATGGTGCTCAACATCGGACCGCAGCACCCGTCCACCCACGGCGTGCTGCGCCTGAGGCTGGTCCTGGACGGCGAGCGCATCGTGAGCGCGGAGCCGGTGATCGGTTACATGCACCGGGGCGCGGAGAAGCTGTTCGAGGCCCGCGACTACCGCCAGATCATCATGCTCGCCAACCGCCACGACTGGCTGTCGGCCTTCTCCAACGAGCTGGGCGTGGTCCTCGGCGTGGAGCGCATGCTCGGCATGGAGGTGCCGGAGCGCGCGGTGTGGACGCGCACGCTGCTCGCCGAGCTGAACCGGGTGCTGAACCACCTGATGTTCCTCGGCTCCTACCCCCTGGAGCTGGGCGGCATCACCCCGGTCTTCTACGCGTTCCGGGAGCGGGAGGTCCTCCAGAACGTCATGGAGGAGGTCTCCGGCGGCCGCATGCACTACATGTTCAACCGGGTCGGCGGCCTCAAGGAGGACCTGCCGGCCGGCTGGGCCACGCGTGCGCGTGCCGCCGTCGCCGCCGTGCGCTCGCGCATGGACCGCTTCGACGACCTCGTCCTCGGCAACGAGATCTTCCGGGGGCGTACCCGGGACGTCGGTGTCCTCGCGCCGGAGACCGTGCACGCCTACGGCGTCAGCGGGCCCATCGCGCGCGCCTCGGGCGTCGACTTCGACCTGCGCCGCGACGAGCCCTACCTCGCCTACGGCGAGCTCCAGGACACCCTGAAGGTGGTGACCCGCCAGGAGGGCGACTGCCTGGCCCGCTTCGAGGTCCTCCTGGAGCAGACCCACAACGCCCTCGACCTCGCCGACGCCTGCCTCGACCGGCTCGCGGAGCTGCCGCCCGGCCCGATCAACCAGCGGCTCCCGAAGGTCCTGAAGGCGCCCGAGGGGCACACGTACGCGTGGACCGAGAACCCGCTCGGCATCAACGGCTACTACCTCGTCAGCAAGGGCGAGAAGACGCCGTACCGGCTGAAGCTGCGCTCGGCCTCCTACAACAACATCCAGGCGCTGGTCGAGCTGCTGCCGGGGACGCTGGTGGCGGACATGGTGGCGATCCTCGGGTCACTGTTCTTCGTGGTCGGGGACATCGACAAGTAGGGCCCCGCGGCCGACGGGCGAGTCCGTGATCCCCACCGGCTGGAGCAGCCAGCCGAAGTCGCCGAGCCCGCCCGGCGCGGTGAGCTCGGCGGCCTCCCCGGCGCGCGCGAGGGCGCGGACGTACTCGGCGGGGCTGGTGGAGGCGAGGGCGAGCGGAGGGCGTGCGCCGGCGATGCCCAGGGCGCGCAGGGCGTCGCGCTGGGTCAGCAGGCGCCCTCCGGGGAGCGCGCACGCGTCCAGTGCCACATGGGCGGTCAGGTCGCACGACCCGTCCGGCACGGGGGTGATCTCACGCCCCTCGCGGAAGCCGGTGAGCGTCCCGAAAGGGGGCCGTGTGCGGGCCGTGTGCGCGTAGTCCACGGCGACCGCGAGGCCCCGCTCGACCGTCGCGACCGCCGACGCCCACGCCTCGTCCCGGGGCAGGCCGATCTCGGCGCGCAGCCCCTCCTCGGGCGGCAGCGGCCACCACTGGTCCAGCCACTCGGCCTCCGAGCCAGTGACCGGTTCCCCGAGGCGCTCGCGGCCGTCCCGTCGTACGAGGACCCGGCGCGGCACGCCCGCGGAGTCCGTCTCGGCGATCTCCACGGGGACGTTGTCCAGCCATTCGTTGGCGAACAGCAGGCCCCTGATGTTCTTCGGGGGCTCGGTCAGCCACTCGATGCGGTGAGCGAGGTCCGCGGGGCGGTCGGCGACCTCGACGGCGTACACGCGCGTGCGGGCCGTCACCTCGGCGGGCAGGGCGGCGAGGACGCCGGTGGCCAACTCGCCCCGGCCCGCGGCCATGTCGACGAAGTCGAGCCGGGCGGGCCGGCCCAGCGCCTCGTCCACGCGGCACAGCAGCCGGGCCACGGCATCGGCGAACAACGGCGAGGCGTGCACGGACGTACGGAAGTGCCCGGCCGGCCCCTCCGGCCTGCGGTAGAAGCCCTCCGGGCCGTACAGGGCGGCCTCGGTGGCGGTCCGCCAGCCGGTCCAGTCGCTCGCCGGCCCGTCCCTCGTGTCATCGCTCACGCCGTCAGGCTAGGCGCCTGGGGAAGGCAGCCTCCACCTTGGGGAGTACGCGCGGACGGTACGGATCGATCCTCCGGTTGACCCCCGCACACTTCACGCTTCCCTACGCTGGGTTACGTGCAGCGCCTCTATGACTTCCTCCGCAGGCACCCGACAGGGGTCGACGTCTTCTGGGCGGTCTTCCTGTTCGGGATCTCGCTCGCGAGCGAAAGCGCCCGTGGGGAGTCCCAGGGGACCGCCTCGCCCTTCGCGATCATTCCGGTCGTCCTGCTGTTGTGCCTGGTGATCGCGCTGCGCCGGCGCATGCCGGAGCAGATGCTGCTGCTGGCCATCGGGCTCGGGGTGGCGCAGCTGGTGCTGGACGTGGAGACCACGGCCGCCGACTTCGCCTTCCTGGTGATCGTCTACACGGTGGCCGCCACCGCCTCCCGCTGGGCCTCCCGGCTGGCCCTGACGACGGGCCTGTGCGCGGCCCCGCTCGCGCAGCTGCGCTGGCCGAACGACAACACCACCACCCTCGGCAACGTCGCCCTCGTGATCTTCCAGACCGTGCCGTTCGCCCTGGCCTGGGTGCTCGGCGACTCGATCCGCACCCGCCGCGCGTACTTCGCGCAGCTGGAGGAGCGCAACGCCCGCCTGGAGAAGGAGCGCGAGGCGCAGGCCAAGGTCGCCGTCGCCGCCGAGCGCGCCCGGATCGCCCGCGAACTGCACGACGTGGTCGCGCACAACGTGTCCGTCATGGTCGTCCAGGCCGACGGCGCCGCCTATGTCCTCGATGCCGCGCCCGACCAGGCCAAGAAGGCCCTGGAGACCATCTCCTCCACCGGCCGGCAGGCCCTCGCCGAGATGCGCCGCCTGCTGGGGGTGCTGCGCACCGGCGAGCACCAGGAGGGCGGCGAGTACGTCCCGCAGCCCGACGTCGAGCAGATCGAGGACCTGGTCGAGCAGTGCCGCGGCTCCGGGCTCCCCGTCGACTTCAAGATCGAGGGCACCCCGCGTCCGCTGCCCAGCGGCGTCGAGCTCACCGCGTACCGCATCGTCCAGGAGGCGCTCACCAACACGCGCAAGCACGGCGGCCCGAACGCGGGTGCGAGCGTGCGGCTGGTCTACTTCGACGACGGGCTCGGTCTGCTCGTCGAGGACGACGGCAAGGGCGCCCCGCACGAGCTGTACGAGGAGGGCGGCGCCGACGGCGCGGGCCATGGCCTGATCGGGATGCGCGAGCGGGTCGGCATGGTCGGGGGCACCCTGGACGCGGGTCCCCGCCCCGGCGGAGGATTCCGCATCAGTGCGCTGCTGCCCCTCAAACCGGCGCATTGACGCCGCCGCACGCCCCCGGTTGACACCTGTCACGCCCCCTGATGACCCCGTCGTACGGCCCCTGCGACACGGCGTACGACCCCTGAGAAACGGAAGAGGCTCCATGACGATCCGCGTGATGCTCGTCGACGACCAGGTGCTGCTGCGCACCGGGTTCCGGATGGTGCTCGCCGCCCAGCCGGACATGGAGGTCGTCGCGGAGGCGGGGGACGGGGTGGAGGCCCTCCAGGTGCTGCGCTCGACCGCCGTCGACGTGGTCCTGATGGACGTCCGCATGCCGAAGCTCGACGGCGTGGAGACCACCCGCCGCATCTGCTCGGAGCCCGACCCGCCGAAGGTGCTGATCCTGACCACCTTCGACCTCGACGAGTACGCCTTCTCCGGGCTGAAGGCGGGCGCCTCCGGCTTCATGCTCAAGGACGTGCCGCCCGGCGAGCTGCTCGCCGCGATCCGCTCGGTGCACAGCGGCGACGCCGTGGTCGCCCCCTCGACCACCCGGCGGCTGCTCGACCGGTTCGCGCCGATGCTGCCCACCACCGGCAAGGAGACGCAGCACAAGGAGCTGGAGCGGCTCACCGACCGGGAGCGCGAGGTGATGGTGCTGGTCGCGCAGGGGCTCTCCAACGGCGAGATCGCGGCCCGGCTGGTGCTGTCCGAGGCCACCGTGAAGACACACGTCGGCCGCATCCTGACCAAGCTGAGCCTCAGGGACCGGGTGCAGGTGGTGGTCCTCGCCTATGAGACGGGGCTGGTGCGGGCGGGCGGCGGGCAGGGCTGAGACGCCGGGCCGGCTGGGCTGGTGCGGGCGGGCTGAAGCTTCGGGCGGGCCGGCTGGGTTGGTGCGGGCTGAGGCTTCCGGAGGGCCGAGCAGGGCTGCTGCGAGCGACTGGGCGGGCGGCGTCGGGCCCGCCGACGGTCACCTCAATATCCCTTCCAGGAAGTCGCTGCCCAGCCTCGCCACCACGGTGACGTCCAGCTGGTGCAGGACGTACCGGCCGCGGCGGCGGGTGGTGACCAGGCCCGCCTTCTTCAGGACGCTCAGGTGCCGGGATATCTCCGGGGCGGTCATGCCGTGCACCTGGGCGAGCTCGCTGGTGGTGTAGGCGCTGCGGGCCAGGTGACGGCACAGGCGCATACGGACGGGGTGCGACAGCGCCGTCATCCGCAGGGCCAGCTGCTCCACCGAGGGCGGTGAGGCGAGCTCGGGGGAACCGACCGGGTAGTGCAGGGCGGGCTGCCAGCCGTACCGGTGCAGGACGCTCAGGTGCGGCCAGCCCAGGCTCGTGGGCACCAGCAGCAGCCCGCCCTCCTCGGTGGCGCTGTGGCCGGTGCCCAGCTTGTCGACCGTGATGCGGGCCCCGGCCTCGTCGAGCGTGACCGCCGGCGACACCGCGGTCAGCGCCTCCGGGAGGCCCTTGCGGCGCAGCAGGTCCGTCTTGTGGCGGGCGTCGGCCGCGAGCTGGTGGCGCAGCCGGGACCAGGTGTCCGCGAAGAACGCCTCCTCGCAGTCCTCCACGAACTGCCGGAACCAGGCCCGGATCCGCGGCGGATCGGCCAGCAGCCGCTCGGCGAACCGCACCTGCCGCGGCCCGCGCGAGGCGGCCAGCTCCAGGGCACGCCGGTGCAGCGCACCGTCGGAGAGCACACTCGGGCCCTGCGAGCAGTACGGCAGCGCGCAGGTGAACTCCAGGGCCGCGTCCACGAACTGCTCGTCCGTCAGCTTGTCGAGCAGGTCCAGGTCCTCGGCGATGGAGGCCCCCGGAAGCGTGGTCCGGCCCGGGACGCCGGCGAACGGCATGAACAGGTCCGAGAACGTCGTCCGCCACAGGAAGTCCGCCTCGCACATCCGGTCGGCCAGATGCGGGTCGAGCCGGGCCGTCACACCGGTCACCCAGGCCTGGAGCCCCGGATGGTGCCCCGGTTCGGCCAGCGCGTGCAGCGCCATGCCGAGCTCGGCCAGGGGGGAGGGCACGACGGCGACCCTCTCCGGCCGCAGCCCCGCGATGTCGATGCGCACGCTCATGACCTCATGGTGCACCGCGCCACTGACAACGCCCGCCCCGATTGACGGCGCCCGTCAATCGGGGCGGGCGGCGTCAGCCGGGGCGGGCGTTGTCAGTCGACGCGACGCCGCCTAGCCGCTGATCCCCGGCAACCGCGCGGCGAAGTCCGCGGCCGCCGCCCGTACGTCCGCCGCCGTCCACTCCAGGGCCGCAGCCCGGACGAAGACCTCGGTCATGGACAGCCCCGGGCCCTTCTCGTCCCAGGGGTTGATGAACAGGGCCGTGCCGGTCTCCTCCGACTGCCGGATCGCCGCCTCGGAGACCTCGTCGACGCCGTACGGCAACCAGACCTGGAAGTCGAAGGTGTGCGGTACCTCGGGGTGCACCCGGGCCCACGGCACCCCGGCCTGGGCGAAGCCCTCGCGCAGCGCGGCGGCCACCACGCGCGCGTGGGCCACGTACTCGGGCAGCCTGGGCAGTTCCCGCTCCAGGCCCGCGAGGGCAGACAGGACGGTCGGGAACTGCTGGAAGACCGCGCCGCCGTACCGGTGCCGCCAGGTCTTCGCCTCCTCGACCAGGCTCCTCGGGCCGGCGAGCGCGGCCCCGCCGAAGGCCTGGAGGGACTTGTAGAACGACACGTAGACGCTGTCCGCGAGGTCCGCGATCTCGTCCAGGGGGCGGCCGAAGTGGACGGTGGTCTCCCACAGGCGGGCGCCGTCGAAGTGCACGACCGCGTCCCGCTCGCGCGCCGCCGCAGCGAGCTCGGTGAGCTCCTCCCAGGTGGGCAGCAGGTATCCGGCGTCCCTGAGGGGCAGTTCCAGCATCAGCGCCCCGAAGGGCTCCTCGAAGCCGCGGACCTCGTCGGCGGTGGGCAGCCGGGGCTCGCTCGTCAGATGGACCGGGCGCAGACCGGAGACCTCCCGGAAGGCGTTTCGCTCGTGCACCTCGGGGTGGGCCAGCGCGTGCAGGGCGACGGTGGGGTTGCCGGTGCGGCCCGCCCAGCAGCGCAGCGCCACCTGCTGGGCCATCGTGCCGGTCGGGAAGAACGCGGCGGCCTCCTTGCCGAGGAGAGCCGCCACCTTCTCCTCCAAGGCCTCGACGATGCCGTTCCCGTAGAGGTCGGACGGCTCGTCCAGGTCGTGGAGCGCTTCGGCCCCGTCGAGTTCTGCGAGGCGCTCGCGCAGGGGTGCGAGCAGTCCGAGGCGTGCCAGGGTGCGGTCGGCGCTGCGGTACGCGCTGATGCGCCGTGCGCGGCGGCGCAGCAGCCGTTCCGCCTCCGTGACCTGCTCGGGGCCTTCCTCGTCCGTCGTCCCTGCGGCACTGTGCTCGGCTGCTTCAGTCATGTCCGGATCATCTCCTGCGCCCCGGTTCCGGGCACGGGGATTTCTCCACTCCACGCGCTCACGGAAACCCACAGCCTGTGGACAACCGAACGCCCCTGGAACCAATCGCGTTAACATGACGAGAAATCGTCCGGTACCCAGATGCGGACTGGAACGGGAAGGCCGCCGTCGAGTGAGTACAGCCCAACAGCCAGACAGCAAGGACCGCCCCGCGCGGCTCACCGTGGGCGTCGTCGGCGCCGGCCGCGTGGGCCCCGCGCTCGCCGCGTCCCTCCAGCTCGCCGGGCACCGCCCGGTGGCCGTCTCCGGGGTCTCCGACGCCTCCCGGCGGCGGGCCGAGCTGATGCTCCCGGACGTGCCGCTCGTCACCCCCGCCGACGTCCTCCAGCGCGCCGACCTGGTCCTGCTGACCGTCCCCGACGACACCCTGCCCGGACTCGTGGAGGGCCTGGCCGAGACCGGGGCCGTACGGCCGGGACAACTGCTCGTGCACACCTCGGGGCGGTATGGCGCGAAAGTCCTGGACCCCGCCCTGCGCGCGGGCGCGCTGCCGCTGGCCCTGCACCCGGCGATGACCTTCACCGGCACCCCCGTGGACGTCCAGCGCCTCGCGGGCTGCTCCTTCGGCGTCACCGCCCCCGAGGAGCTGCGGCTGGCCGCCGAGGCCCTCGTCATCGAGATGGGCGGCGAGCCCGAGTGGATCGAGGAGGAGATGCGGCCGCTCTACCACGCGGCCCTCGCCCTCGGCGCCAACCACCTGGTCACCCTGGTCGCCCAGGCCATGGAACTGCTGCGCTCGGCCGGCGTCGAGGCCCCGGACCGGATGCTCGGCCCACTGCTCGGCGCCGCCCTCGACAACGCCCTGCGTTCCGGCGACGCGGCCCTCACCGGCCCCGTCGCGCGCGGGGACGCCGGCACCGTCGCGGCCCACGTCAGCGAGCTGCGCAGGCACGCCCCGCAGACCGTCTCCGGCTATCTGGCGATGGCCCGCGCGACCGCCGACCGCGCGCTCGCCCACGGACTGCTGAAGCCGGAGCTCGCCGAGGACCTGCTCGGGGTACTCGCCGGCCAGACCGACGGGACCCACGGCTCCGAGGGGGACGCCCGATGAGCATCACCCTGCTGCGCACCGCCGACGAACTGCGCGCACGCACGCGTACGGGCCGCCGGGCCGTCGTGATGACCATGGGCGCCCTGCACGAGGGCCACGCCACCCTGATCCGCACCGCGCGCGAGATCGCCGGACCGGACGGCGAGGTCGTCGTCACCGTCTTCGTGAACCCCCTCCAGTTCGGCGCCGGCGAGGACCTCGACCGCTATCCGCGCACCCTGGACGCGGACCTCAAGATCGCCGAGGACGCCGGCGCGGACGCCGTCTTCGCGCCCTCCGTCGACGAGGTCTACCCGGGCGGCGAGCCGCAGGTGCGCATCAGCGCGGGCCCCATGGGGGAGCGCCTGGAGGGCGCCTCGCGCCCCGGCCACTTCGACGGCATGCTCACCGTCGTCGCCAAGCTGCTCCACCTCACCCGCCCCGACATCGCCCTCTACGGCCAGAAGGACGCCCAGCAGCTCGCCCTGATCCGCCGGATGGTGCGCGACCTGAACTTCGGCGTCGACATCGTGGGCGTGCCCACCGTGCGCGAGGACGACGGCCTGGCCCTGTCCAGCCGCAACCGCTACCTCATGCCCCAGCAGCGGCGCACGGCGCTCGCGCTGTCCCGGGCGCTGTTCGCGGGCCGCGACCGGCACGCGGCCCAGGAGGCGCTGCGCGCGCGGGCCCGCGAGGTGCCCGCCACACACGCGCGTGCCGAGGCCCTGAGCGCCCTCGGCGAGTCCCGCGCGGCCGCCGACGCGCACGCCGTCGCCAAGGCCCTCCCTGGCGCCCCCTCGGCCGTCCGCGCGGCCGCCCGGCTGATCCTGGACGACGCCGCCCGCCAGGACCCGCCGCTCGCCCTGGACTACCTCGCGCTCGTCGACCCGTCCGACTTCGGCGAGATCGACGACGACTTCACCGGCGAGGCCGTCCTCGCCGTCGCCGCCCGGGTGGGGACGACCCGGTTGATCGACAACATCCCGCTGACCTTCGGAGCCGCCTCGTGACCAGCACAGGCATACGACTGCACGCGCCCGCCCCCGGGTGGTCCATCGACGCGGACGTCGTGGTCGTCGGCTCCGGCGTCGCCGGCCTCACCGCGGCCCTGCGCTGCGAGGCCGCCGGCCTCACCACCGTCGTCGTCACCAAGGCCCGTCTCGACGACGGCTCCACCCGCTGGGCGCAGGGCGGCATCGCCGCGGCCCTCGGCGACGGCGACACCCCCGAACAGCACCTGGACGACACCCTGGTCGCGGGCGCGGGCCTGTGCGACGAGGAGGCCGTCCGGATCCTCGTCACCGAGGGCCCCGACGCGGTACGACGGCTGATCGCGACCGGCGCGCACTTCGACGAGTCCGAGGCCGGCGATCTGGAGCTCACCCGCGAGGGCGGCCACCACCGGCGCCGGATCGCCCACGCGGGCGGTGACGCCACCGGTGCGGAGATCTCCCGGGCGCTCGTCGAGGCCGTACGCGCGCGTGGCCTTCGTACGATCGAGAACGCGCTCGTGCTCGACCTGCTCACCGACGCCGAGGGCCGTACGGCGGGCGTCACCCTGCACGTCATGGGCGAGGGCCAGCACGACGGCGTGGGCGCCGTGCACGCCCCCGCGGTGATTCTCGCGACCGGCGGCATGGGACAGGTCTTCTCCGCGACCACCAACCCGTCGGTGTCGACCGGCGACGGCGTGGCGCTCGCCCTGCGCGCCGGCGCCGAGGTCAGCGACCTGGAGTTCGTGCAGTTCCACCCCACCGTGCTGTTCCTCGGCGCGGACGCGGAGGGCCAGCAGCCGCTCGTCTCCGAGGCCGTCCGCGGCGAGGGGGCCCACCTGGTGGACGCCGACGGGGTGCGCTTCATGGTCGGGCAGCACGAACTGGCCGAGCTGGCGCCCCGGGACATCGTCGCCAAGGGCATCATGCGCCGCATGCAGGAGCGGGACGCCGAGCACATGTTCCTCGACGCCCGGCACTTCGGCGCCGAGATGTGGGAGCACCGCTTCCCGACGATCCTCGCGGCCTGCCGCGCCCACGGCATCGACCCGGTCACCGAGCCCATCCCGATCGCGCCGGCCGCCCACTACGCCTCCGGCGGCGTGCGCACCGACCCCCGGGGCCGGACCACCGTCCCGGGCCTGTACGCGTGCGGCGAGGTCGCCTGCACCGGGGTGCACGGAGCCAACAGGCTCGCCTCCAACTCCCTGCTGGAGGGACTGGTCTACGCCGAGCGCATCGCCGTCGACATCCTGGCGGGCCGCGGCGAGGACGGCCTCCACGCGCGTGTGCCCGCCCCCGTCGAGCAGCCCGAGCGGCCCGCGCACCCGTTGCTCGCGCCCGAGGCCCGGTTCGCGATCCAGCGGATCATGACCCGCGGCGCGGGCGTGCTGCGCTCGGCCGAGTCCCTGTCCGGCGCGGCCGACGCCCTGCACCAGCTGCACGCGGACGCCCGGGACGCCCTCGCCGAGAACGGCAAGACGGCCGAGCCCGGCGTGGACACCTGGGAGGCCACCAACCTCCTGTGCGTGGCCCGCGTCCTGGTCGCCGCCGCCCTCCGGCGCGAGGAGACCCGGGGCTGCCACTGGCGCGAGGACCGGCCCGACCGCGACGACACGGCATGGCGCCGCCACATCGTCGTACGGCTGAATCCCGACCGGACCCTCGCCGCGCACACCACCGATACCGCAGACTTCCCCCCGACCCGGCAGCACCCTCAGGAGCAGTGACACCAGTGAGCACCGACGACCTTCCCCTCGCCTCCTCCGGCGGCTGCGGCGACGGCTGTGCCTGCGGCGCCGACGGCGGCCCGGGCGACGAGGAGTACCTGGAGTGCGGGCTCGACCCCGCGCTCGCGCAGCTCCTGGCCGACGCCGGGCTCGACCCCGTCGAGGTCGAGGACATCGCCAACGTCGCCATCCAGGAGGACCTGGACCACGGCGTGGACGTGACGACCGTGGCGACCATCCCCGAGGACGCCGTCGCCACCGCCGACTTCGTCGCGCGCGAGGCGGGCGTCGTGGCCGGCCTCAGGGTCGCCGAGGCGGTCGTCTCGGTGGTGTGCGAGGACGAGTTCGAGGTCGAGCGGCACGTCGAGGACGGCGACCGGGTCGAGGCCGGGCAGAAGCTGCTGTCGGTCACCACGCGCACGCGTGACCTGCTCACCGCCGAGCGCAGCGCGCTGAACCTGCTGTGCCGGCTCTCCGGCATCGCGACCGCCACGCGCGCGTGGGCCGACGCGCTCGACGGCACCAAGGCACGCGTGCGGGACACCCGCAAGACCACGCCGGGGCTCCGGTCCCTGGAGAAGTTCGCGGTGCGCTGCGGAGGCGGGGTCAACCACCGTATGTCGCTCTCCGACGCGGCTCTGGTCAAGGACAACCACGTGGTCGCCGCCGGTGGCGTCGCGCAGGCCTTCAAGGCCGTGCGGGAGACCTTCCCGGACGTGCCGATCGAGGTCGAGGTCGACACCCTGCACCAGCTGCGCGAGGTCGTGGACGCGGGCGCCGACCTCATCCTGCTGGACAACTTCACGCCCGGGGAGTGCGAGGAGGCGGTCGCGCTCGTGCACGGGCGGGCCGCGCTGGAGGCCTCCGGGCGGCTGACGCTGGACAACGCGCGCGTGTACGCGGACACCGGCGTCGACTACCTCGCCGTCGGCGCGCTCACCCACTCCTCGCCGATCCTCGACATCGGCCTCGATCTGCGCGAGGCGGAGTAGTCGCCATGCTCCTCACCATCGACGTCGGCAACACGCAAACCGTCCTCGGCCTCTTCGACGGCGAGGACATCGTCGAGCACTGGCGGATCTCCACGGACGCGCGCCGGACCGCGGACGAGCTGGCGGTGCTGCTCCAGGGCCTCATGGGCATGCACCCGCTCCTCGGGGACGAACTGGGCGACGGCATCGACGGGATCGCGATCTGCGCGACCGTGCCGTCGGTGCTGCACGAGCTGCGTGAGGTGACGCGCCGGTACTACGGCGACGTGCCGGCCGTCCTGGTCGAGCCCGGCGTCAAGACGGGGGTGCCGATCCTCACCGACAACCCCAAGGAGGTCGGCGCCGACCGGATCATCAACGCGGTGGCCGCCGTCGAGCTGTTCGGCGGACCGGCGATCGTCGTGGACTTCGGTACGGCCACCACCTTCGACGCGGTGTCCGCGCGCGGGGAGTACGTCGGCGGGGTCATCGCGCCCGGCATCGAGATCTCCGTGGAGGCGCTCGGCGTCCGGGGAGCGCAGCTGCGGAAGATCGAGGTGGCCCGGCCGCGGAGCGTGATCGGCAAGAACACCGTCGAGGCGATGCAGTCCGGGATCGTGTACGGGTTCGCCGGGCAGGTCGACGGAGTGGTGACCCGGATGGCCCGGGAGCTCGCGGAGGACCCGGACGACGTGACGGTGATCGCCACGGGCGGACTGGCGCCGATGGTGCTGGGCGAGTCCTCGGTGATCGACGAGCACGAGCCGTGGCTGACGCTGGTGGGGCTGCGGTTGGTGTACGAGCGGAACGTCTCGCGGATGTGAGGAGTGGCGCGGGGCGCGCCGGGTGCCGGGGCCGGGGCAGGCCCGGGTGTCGGTGCGTGCCGCGCTTCGGTGTGCCGGGGCGGGCCGCGGACCGGTGCCGGGGTGCCTGGGTGCCGAGTGTCCTCCGCCTCGGCCAGGACCCGTGGACCGGCGTAGGGGTGGCCCGGTCGCGCCACACCCGTCCCGTGTGCCGCGTGCCGGGGTGCCGAGTGCCTCCGCCGGGACCCCTGGACCGGCATTGGGGTGGCCCGGCCGCGCCACACCCGTCCCGCGTGCCGGGGTGCCGAGTGCCTCCGCCGGGACCCCTGGACCGGCATTGGGGTGGCCCCGTCGCGCCACACCCGTCCCCTATGACGAATTTGTCTGATTAGCGCGTACTGTCGCCGCATGCCCACGCCATACGGATCCCGCGGCGGCATGGCGTTCGGCGCGGAGGAGCTGCGTGTGCTCCGCCGCGCGCTCGCCCTCGCCCTTCACCCCGCCCCCGCCTCGGCCGAGGACATCAAGGACTGCCACCGCCTCGCCGAGTCCCTCGACGAGGCGGTGCACGAGGGTGCCCGGCTGCGCGCCTTCCTGGTGGCCGACCTCGGCCGGTACCGCGCCGCGCTGCCCGGCACCGCGGCCGGCTATCTCACGCTCCTGGAGGAGGCGCTGGGCGCCGGCTACCGCCCCCAGCCCGACGATCTCGCCGCGCTCCGGGCGCTGCGCGGCAACCCGGTCGCGGCGGCGCTGCTGATCCGCTGCCAGATGCTGGCGGAACGGGACGTACGGGCCCGTCTCGCGGGCGCCACGGCCGCCCGGCGTGCCCCGGCGGCCCCCGTGGTCCCCGCTTCCCGTACGCGTCTCCTGGCGCTGCCCGGAGGCCGTTCCGGGGGACATTCCGCTGCTCCCTCCGGGGTCCTGAACGGCCGGCCGGCGGAGCAGGACGCCAAGGAGCCGCGGCGGGAGCCGGGGAAGGAGCCGGCCAAGCCCCCGGTGAAGCCGGCGGAGAAGCCCGCCCCCTCGGCCCCGAAGCCCTCCCGCCCGATCCCCACCCCGGGCGAGGTCTTCCCCCGCCGCAAACCGGCCCCGCCTCCGGCGAACCCGCCGCAGCAGCTGGCCGCGGGCTGATCCCGGAGCGGCTTCAGGCGCACCCCGCCCGAGATGTCCACCTGTCCGTGGCTACTCTGGACGCATGGACTATGTCTCCGCGCTCGTGCCCCCGGTCGTCATGGCCGTGTTCTTCGTCTTCCTGATCCGGGTGATCGTGAAGACCCAGGGCGGGGCCAACAAGGCCAAGGAGGACGCGGCCGTCGACGCCGCCCTCGCGCGCGCGGAGAGCGCCAAGCAGACCTCCGGTTCCGACGCCTGAACCTCCGGCGGCGTACGACCCCGAGCCACGGTGCTTTCGGAGTCGTACGCCCTTTTTGTTGCCGTTTGACGTTGAAAGAGCACGTCCGTCACGCCGAAAGCCGGATCTCCCACTATTGTGCTGAGCTGTGCCTCGCCCATTGGGAGAACTCGAAGACGCGGTCATGACGCGGGTGTGGAAGTGGAACCGCCCGGTCACCGTTCGGGAAGTCCTGGAAGACCTTCGGCAGGAACGGTCCATCGCCTACACCACGGTGATGACCGTTTTGGACAATCTCCATCAGAAGGGCTGGGTGCGCCGTGAGGCGGAAGGCCGGGCCTATCGATATGAGGCGGTCTCCACACGGGCCGCCTACGCCGCGGCACTGATGAACGACGCCTGGTCCCAGAGCGACAACCCCGCCGCCGCTCTCGTCGCCTTCTTCGGCATGATGAGCGAGGAACAGCGACAGGCACTCCAGGACGCCGTACGGATCGTCGGGGGACCGACCGTGGAGAACCCCGACTCGGCAACGCGGGACGGCGGGCGATAGCGTCCGCTCATGTCCGCGAAGACTCCCTCCGCCGAGAACCCCGAAGTCACCGCAAAAGCCATCACCGTCCGCCGGGCCCGCACCAGCGATGTCGCCGGCATCCGTCGGCTCCTTGACTCCTACGTCCGCGACCGCATCCTGCTCGACAAAGCGACGGTGACGCTTTACGAGGACATCCAGGAGTTCTGGGTCGCCGAGCGCGACGACAACGCCGAGCTGGTCGGCTTCGGTGCTCTGCACGTGATGTGGGAAGACCTCGCGGAAGTGCGCACTCTCGCGGTGAAGCCCGGCCTGAAGGGCGCCGGTGTCGGGCATCAGTTGCTGGAGAAGTTGTTGCAGACGGCCCGCTGGCTCGGCGTTCGTCGCGTTTTCTGTCTCACCTTCGAAGTGGACTTCTTCGGCAAGCACGGCTTCGTCGAGATCGGTGAGACACCCGTTGACACCGATGTCTACGCAGAGCTGCTGCGTTCCTATGACGAAGGTGTCGCGGAGTTCCTGGGTCTCGAACGAGTGAAACCGAACACCTTGGGCAACAGCCGGATGCTTCTGCATCTGTGATCGCCAAGGATTCGGCGATCGGCCCTGCCCAGGTTCCCTATGTCCGAAACGCGCATGTTTCCGGACGGGGAGCTGCCTGTCGGTCTCTCCCAGGGGTTTGTGTTTTTCCGGCAAAAGCGGTTTGCTTTCCGACGTACTGCAGTACTGCATATAACAGGGGACGGCGAAACGGCGGACGCCGCAGACCCCCGGCCCTCAAGTATTGGATGAAAGGAAATCCGGTGGCACAGAAGGTTCAGGTCCTTCTTGTCGACGACATCGACGGCGGCGAGGCGGACGAGACCGTCACGTTCGCGTTGGACGGCAAGACGTACGAGATCGATCTCACGACCGCCAATGCGGACAAGCTCCGTGGCCTTCTCGACCCCTACGTGAAGGGTGGTCGTCGTACCGGAGGCCGTGCTTCGGGTGGGCGTGGAAAGGCGCGAGCCGCTTCCGGTGGCAGCCAGGACACCGCTCAGATCCGTGCGTGGGCAAAGGAGAACGGTTACGAGGTCAATGACCGCGGCCGTGTTCCGGCGAGCATTCGCGAGGCTTACGAGAAGGCCAACGCCTGATCGAAAGGTCCATGAGGGCCAGGGCCTGCGAAGGCCTATGGCCGCGTGCGCAGCCGTATGCGGTGGCAGTGCGTCGCCACCGTGTCCACGACGCGTACGAGATCGGGGGCGCTCCCGACGCGCCCCAACGCCGACATCGTCGGCAGCGAGGCCTCGACCTCGCACCCCGGCTCGGGGGGCCGCAGCCATACGGCGGCCCCCTGCAGGACGCCCGGGCGGCCCAGGACGAGAGGCCGCACCCCGGCGCCGAGTGCCGCGCCGGAAAGCCCGGTCACCGCGAGCCGGTCCGGCCCTGACGCCGTCGACAGCTCGGCCGACCCTTCATCGGACCCGTCCGGCCCCGGCATCCCCTTTCGTACGGCTTTCATGACCCCGGTCGCTTCGCCCGAGGTCTCCTCCGGCGGCGTGGGTGCCTCCATGGAGTCGCCCGGGCCCAGGGCGTGCAGGTCGAGGGGGAGTCTGCCCCACTCCAGCCAGTCCAGGATTCCCGGCAACTCGTCCGCGCTGCCCGCCGCGACCAGCAGCCGCATCCGGTCGCCCCGTACGGCCACCGGGGAGCCGGCGGTCAGGTGGCGCAGGGCCGCGTGCCCCGCGGCGGCCGGAATGTCCAGCACATCGAAACGCAGGCCCACCCTGAGCCGTACACAAGGGTCCGGGGAGGAATCCTCGGGCACGGTCGGCCAGCCCAGTTCGTTCTCGTACCAGCGGCGTACCTGATCGTCGCCGGAAGCGGTCGCGTCGGGCGGTCGACGGGGAGGCGGGACCGTGGTGAGGTCCGCGGAGAGCGGGAGGTGGCCGACCATGCCGAGTGCAACCGTCTCGAAGGCCCTGGAGTTACGCTGGGTGCATCCGCGTGTGCGCAGAGTGTCCGTGGTGGGGGCGTGCGGGGGTCCGGGACGGCGCAAGGTTGTTCGCCCATAGCGGAGGGACGGGGGGCGCTCGGCATGGACTGTCAGTGCGAGCGGGTAAGACATCCCTAGTGGGAGGGGGCGACACGCAGAACAGGCTGTCTCACGTTCGCCAACGGCGTACTGGCGACTGGGGTAACTGCCTGGCCTGCGGGAACATCGTCTCGCACCATCGGGTTGGAGCAGATGTCGGCGTTAGCGGGGTCAGGAGGCCATCGACGGTGTCGGCAGTTGGAATGAGCGGTCCCCGCTTGCGGGACTAAGCTGCGGAAGGACAGGGAGGGGAAGTTCCCCCCACTGCCTGACCGCTCTGAGGAGCGATTAACGATGTTCGAGAGGTTCACCGACCGCGCGCGGCGGGTTGTCGTCCTGGCTCAGGAAGAAGCCCGGATGCTCAACCACAACTACATCGGCACCGAGCACATCCTCCTGGGCCTGATCCACGAGGGTGAGGGTGTCGCCGCCAAGGCCCTTGAGAGCCTCGGGATTTCGCTCGAGGCGGTCCGCCAGCAGGTGGAGGAGATCATCGGCCAGGGCCAGCAGGCCCCGTCCGGGCACATCCCCTTCACCCCCCGTGCCAAGAAGGTCCTGGAGCTGTCGCTCCGCGAGGCCCTTCAGCTGGGCCACAACTACATCGGCACGGAGCACATCCTGCTCGGCCTGATCCGCGAGGGCGAGGGCGTCGCCGCCCAGGTCCTCGTCAAGCTGGGCGCTGATCTCAACCGGGTCCGGCAGCAGGTCATCCAGCTGCTCTCCGGTTACCAGGGCAAGGAGACCGCCACCGCCGGCGGGCCTGCCGAGGGCACCCCCTCGACGTCCCTGGTCCTCGACCAGTTCGGCCGGAACCTCACCCAGGCCGCTCGTGAGTCCAAGCTCGACCCGGTCATCGGGCGCGAGAAGGAGATCGAGCGGGTCATGCAGGTGCTGTCCCGCCGTACCAAGAACAACCCGGTCCTGATCGGTGAGCCCGGCGTCGGCAAGACCGCCGTCGTCGAGGGTCTCGCCCAGGCCATCGTCAAGGGCGAGGTGCCCGAGACCCTCAAGGACAAGCACCTCTACACCCTGGACCTCGGCGCGCTGGTCGCCGGCTCCCGCTACCGCGGTGACTTCGAGGAGCGCCTGAAGAAGGTCCTCAAGGAGATCCGCACCCGCGGCGACATCATCCTGTTCATCGACGAGCTGCACACGCTCGTGGGTGCGGGTGCCGCCGAGGGCGCCATCGACGCGGCTTCGATCCTGAAGCCGATGCTGGCCCGCGGTGAGCTCCAGACCATCGGTGCCACCACGCTGGACGAGTACCGCAAGCACCTGGAGAAGGACGCGGCCCTGGAGCGCCGCTTCCAGCCCATCCAGGTCGCCGAGCCCTCGCTCCCGCACACCATCGAGATCCTCAAGGGTCTGCGCGACCGCTACGAGGCCCACCACCGTGTGTCCATCACGGATGAGGCCCTCGTCCAGGCCGCGACCCTGGCCGACCGGTACATCTCGGACCGCTTCCTGCCGGACAAGGCGATCGACCTGATCGACGAGGCCGGTTCCCGGATGCGCATCCGCCGGATGACCGCGCCGCCGGACCTCCGCGAGTTCGACGAGAAGATCGCCGGTGTCCGCCGGGACAAGGAGTCCGCGATCGACTCGCAGGACTTCGAGAAGGCCGCCTCCCTGCGCGACAAGGAGAAGCAGCTCCTGGCCGCCAAGGCCAAGCGGGAGAAGGAGTGGAAGGCCGGCGACATGGACGTCGTCGCCGAGGTCGACGGCGAGCTGATCGCCGAGGTCCTCGCGACCGCCACCGGCATCCCGGTCTTCAAGCTGACCGAGGAGGAGTCCTCGCGTCTGCTGCGCATGGAGGACGAGCTCCACAAGCGGGTCATCGGCCAGGTCGACGCCGTCAAGGCGCTGTCGAAGGCGATCCGTCGTACGCGCGCGGGTCTGAAGGACCCCAAGCGTCCCGGTGGTTCGTTCATCTTCGCCGGTCCGTCCGGTGTCGGTAAGACCGAGCTCAGCAAGGCCCTCGCCGAGTTCCTCTTCGGTGACGAGGACGCGCTGATCTCCCTCGACATGTCGGAGTTCAGCGAGAAGCACACCGTCTCGCGGCTCTTCGGTTCGCCCCCCGGCTACGTGGGCTACGAAGAGGGCGGCCAGCTGACCGAGAAGGTGCGGCGCAAGCCGTTCTCGGTGGTCCTCTTCGACGAGGTCGAGAAGGCCCACCCGGACATCTTCAACTCGCTGCTGCAGATCCTGGAGGACGGTCGCCTGACCGACTCCCAGGGCCGGGTCGTGGACTTCAAGAACACGGTCATCATCATGACGACCAACCTCGGCACCCGGGACATCTCCAAGGGCTTCAACCTGGGCTTCGCGGCCTCGGGTGACAAGAAGACCAACTACGAGCGCATGAAGAACAAGGTCTCGGACGAGCTCAAGCAGCACTTCCGGCCCGAGTTCCTCAACCGCGTCGACGACGTGGTCGTCTTCCCGCAGCTGACCCAGGACGACATCCTCGCGATCGTCGACCTGATGATCGGCAAGGTCGACGAGCGCCTGAAGGACCGGGACATGGGCATCGAGCTCTCCCAGTCCGCCAAGGAACTGCTCTCCAAGAAGGGTTACGACCCCGTCCTGGGCGCGCGGCCGCTGCGTCGCACGATCCAGCGCGAGATCGAGGACACCCTCTCGGAGAAGATCCTCTTCGGCGAGCTGCGTCCCGGTCACATCGTGGTCGTGGACACCGAGGGCGAGGGCGAGACCCAGACCTTCACCTTCCGCGGCGAGGAGAAGTCGGCACTGCCCGACGTCCCGCCGATCGAGCAGGCGGCCGGCGGTGCCGGTCCGAACCTGAGCAAGGAGGCGTAGCCCTTCGGGGAGACGTCGAGTGAGGGGCCGGTGCCTTCGGGTGCCGGCCCCTTCGCCGTGTCAGCGCCGGTTCAGGCGGACGTCCACTCCGGGGAAGGCGGTGGAGAGCCGGGAGACGGCGAACTCGTGCCCCGGCATGTTCTCGAGGACCAGCGAGCGCAGCCCCGGCAGCCGGTCCGCCAGCGCGGAGACGTCCTCGGTGCCGAGCAGCCCGGGCAGTCGTAGACCTGTGACCTCCGGCAGCTCCGGCATGCACGCGAGGGAGCCCGGCTGGTCCCGCAGGATCCGGGCGTTCAGATGGAGCTGCTCGAGGGCTGGCAGCGCGGCCACCGCCCGCCAGTCCTCCGCCGTCAGCTGTGTCGTCAGCGGTCCGAGGCTGAGGTCGGTGAGGCCGGACCAGTGGTCCAGGCCGCGCAGGCCGGTGCGGTTGATGGTGCGCCGGCCGAGGAAGAGGAACCGCAGGTCCGCATCGACCGGCAGGACATCGGTGAGGCTGCGGCCCGGAAGCTCCTGCTCCACCGTGAGCCGCACGAGCGAGCCCAGGGCTCCGAGGCCGGTGAGGTCGGCGATCTGCCCGCAGATGAGTTCGGCGAGCGGAAGCTCGGCGAGCCGGTCCAGACCGTGGGCGCCGGGGCAGCGGGCCAGCAGCAGATCGTGCAGGGACCTGAAGGGCAGCAGCGCCCCCAGGTCGGTGACCAGGGGGTTGTCCCGCAGGTCGAGGAGGCTCACGTACGACGGCTCCGGTACGGCGGCGACGATCGCCTCGGGTGCGTGCTCACCGAGGAAGGCGAGGCCGCGCCAGGGCCGCATGCCGGCCAGCGCGGCCCGCTGTCCGGGGGACTCGCAGCCGAGGTAGAGGTCTTGGCGGGGCAGGTGGTCCAGCACCTCCGAGACGTACTCCGCGGTGTCGAAGCGGCTCCAGGTCCCCGCGAGCTGTCGGCGGACCCCGAGGTCCGGGTGCTCGCGGAACCGCCGCAGTACCGCGAGGGCGCCCGCGGGCTCCTCGGCGGCGAGCAGCGAGGCGGTGATGGTGACGTTCCGGGCCTGCTCGGCCGACAGGCCCTCCGGTCCCGGTAGCAGCTCCAGCACCAGCGGCCCCGCCTCCGCCAGAGCCCTCGCGTCCGCCTTCGAGGCCGGCGGGATCAGGGCCGCCGCCCGCTTCTCCACCTCCGCCCGCACCGCCGCGTCCAGCGCCGGCGCGTGCTCCAGGCAGGCCAGCGCCAGCAGGGTCAGGCGGGGAACGTCCCTGGCGAGCAGTTGCCGTATCAGAGAGGCCCGTTCACGGGGGCGGGCGTGGGCCACCGCCATCCGGATCACGTCCTCCCACTGGGTGTCGTCCGCGCGGCCGGCGAGGACGTCCAGGTGGCCCTCCTCCACGGCGTACCGTGCGCCCAGGTAGTCCTGGAAGGTGCGGTGGACGAAGTCCACGACGCCGTCGGCGGGTTGGCGGAGCAGGCCGCTGCGCAGCAGCAGGTCGTGCAGGACGGCGGGGGCGGGGCCTCGCAGGCCGACGACGGGGAGGCAGCGGTCCACGATCGACTCGGCCGTCTCCTGTTCCATCTCGGTACGGCCGCTCAGCACCAGTGCGTACGCGAGGCGCTGGAGCAGCTCCAGCTGGGTCTCCTCGCCCTGCTCCAGCTCCAGGCCGCGCTCCCGGTCGCGGCGGGCGAGCAGCATGGTGAGGGCGGCGTCGTACAACTCCTTGCGTCCGGTGGGGAGATAGCCCCGCCGCTCGCGGTGCAGGGCGCAGATCAGGCCGCACATCAGGGGGTTGGTGGCCAGACGGGCCAGGTCGCGCTTGGTGCGCAGGGAGTCCAGGAGCGAGGTCTCGTACTCGGGGGCCTCGGCGGCCGTGTGCCAGCGGTGGACGAAGGTGGCCACGTCCGGGCGGCGCATCGGGGCCAGGGTGAGCTCGCCGAAGCCCTCGGCGGCCAGCCAGTCGGGGCGGACGGCGGTGGGGCGGGAGGTCAGGAGCCAGCGGTTGCCGGGGAAGGCGCGGATGAGGGACAGGAGCCAGTCGCGGGTGCGGTGGCGGTCGGCGGCGGGGACCTCGTCCAGGCCGTCCACGAGGACGAGACCGCGGCCCGCCGTCAGGACGCGTTCCGTCCAGCCCTCCGGCGGGGTCAGCGGGCAGCTCACGGCGGTCAGGAAGTCGGCGGGGGAGGGGAGGGACCCCGCGCGGATCAGGGTGCGCAGGGGCAGGACGTACGGCACTCCGCTGCCGTCCCTGGCCGCGGTGACCGCCAGCCACTGCACCAGGGTGGTCTTGCCGGAGCCCGCGTCGCCGCGCAGCAGGACCCGGTCATGGGCGAACAGGGCTTCCTCGGCGGGGAGTCGGACGGTCAGCGGGCCCCCGGGGTGCTCCTCCGCGAGGGGGCTCTCCTCGGCCGTGGTGGCTTCCAGGCTGAGGTACGCCACTTCGAGGGGCCAGCGGTCCGCGGAGTCGCGCAGGTCGATGCCGTAGATGGTGATGTGGTGGTGGCGGTCGGCGACGTGGGGGAGATAGCGGCGTTCGAAGCTGCGGTCCGTCGCGCCGGGGCGGGGGCTGCGGGCGATCAACTCGTCGATCTTCGCGATGAGTTCGGCCTGGGCGCGGGTCTGCTCCACGAGGGTGCGGGCGACAAAGGTCGACCGGCGGGTGAAGAACTCCAGGATCTGGAGGCAGGACCATTCGATCGCGTTGTCGAGGAAGTAGCAGGCGTCGGCGGAGAGTCCGGACGGCGGGGGCGCCTGCCGGCGCAGCTCCCTGGCCAGTTCGCGGTAGCCGAGGCGGACGGCCTGGACGTCGTCCATGTCCAGGTCGCCGAGGGCGAGCAGTTGGCGGGTGAGGGCGTCGACGACGGCGGTTTCCTCGTCGGCCGGGAAGGGCGGCTCGCCGGGGGAGTCCGTGGCCGCGCGGACCATGCCGTGGGCGAGGGCGCGGACCTCCTTCTCGCCCAGGGTGCGCTTCTCGCCCCGGAAGGAGACCAGGGCGGAGAGCCGAACCGGCTTGTCGACCAGACCGGCGCCCGGGCCGTCGGGCCGGAAGAGTTTCCGCACCAGTTGACCGACCAGAGCGGACGCCAGCTTGCTGCCGAGTACCGCGGGCTCCATCCGCCACCCCCGTGTGTGCGTGTGCGCGGACGGAGCCTAACCGGGCAGCGGCAGGTCAGGACAACTGACCGTCGTAGTCCGGGAGTTTGAAGGTCTTCTCGGCATGGCCGCCCGACAGGTCGGTGGCGCTGTTGCCGATGTTCGCGATGATCGTGTAGCCCTTGTTCTCGATGTCGACGCGCTTGGCCGTCTTGTAGGTGGCGACGTCCTTGAAGAGGTCGATGAAGTTGCGGACGTAGAGGCCGCTGACCTGGTAGCCGACCTGTTTGAGGTTGTAGTCGGTCGCCGGGGCGATGATGTCGGGGCGGGCGGTCACGAAGAACAGGGAGACGCCGTGCTCCTGGGCGTACTTGGCGACGTTCAGGACGGGCTTGTTGGCCGGCGAGGGGTAGCTGAAGCCGAAGTCGGTCTCCAGGGTGGTGTTGTCGATGTCGAAGACGATCGCCTGCTTCTCGCCCGGCTTGGTCGCGGCGATCCGCGTCTTCAGATACGGCAGGGCCTGGTCCATCAGGGACTGGCAGTCGGCCTGCCAGGTGGCGTAGCCGACGTCCTCTGCGGCGGCGGTGGCGGCAGTGGCCGCGGTCGTGGCGGTGGTGCTCGTCGTGGCGGTCGCGGCCTGGGCGGGAACCGCCAGGGCCGTGAGGGCGGAGGCGGTTACTACGGCGACGGCGGTGCGGCGTGCCCAGAGGCGTCTGTCTGCCATGGAGTGGGGGTCCTCTCACGTCCGTGAACATTGCAGTTGTCGCGTGCATGTTGCTTGGTGAGGGTGGCGCGAGGGGAACCGTAGGGTTACTGAAGGGTAAGTGGCCAGAGATGTACGTCACATCGCGCTGAGAAGTCCGGACGTCGGATTCATGCGGGGAGCGTAGTGGCCGTCACATTTCGGGACGGGACGATCTTATGGACCGGTGACTTGCCGCACAGGGGATTTGTCCGTTACTAGGCGGAATAGTCGTGAGGGTGGGTGGGGGGAAGGGCTTCTCGGGCGTCCATTCAGTACCCATTACTACTAAACATCGCAGATGGGTGGTTTGAGGGTCTTCGGGTCTCGGGGTTACCAAGGGATGCCCCATCCGGACGCCGTCGTGCGCCGGGTGGTTTCCTGTCCCCGGCTCCATGAGGTTCATATGTTCCAGCGCGTCTCCCCCCGCTCCTCCCGTACGACCCTGCTCCGCGCCCGAGTGGCTGTCGTGGCCGCCTCCGTCGGCGCCACGGCCGTGCTCGGAGCCGGAGTCGCCTCGGCCGCGTCCCACCCCTCCTGGGTGGACCCGGTGAAGAAGTACAAGCTCAGCGCGAGCTTTGCCCAGGCCGGTGCCATGTGGCAGTCCACCCACAGTGGGCAGGACTTCGCGGTGCCGAGCGGGACGAAGGTCGTCGCCGCGCACGGTGGGACCGTCGTCAAGGCGGGTCCGGGCGGTGCCGGTGACGGGTCCGCCTACGGCAACGCCATCGTGATCAAGCACGGCAACCGGACGTACTCGCAGTACGCCCACCTCTCGCGGATCAACGTCAAGGTCGGCCAGATCGTCAAGACCGGCCAGCGCATCGCCCTGTCCGGCAACACCGGCAACTCCAGTGGCCCGCACCTGCACTTCGAGATCCGCACGACGCCGAACTACGGCTCGGCGATAGACCCGGTCAAGTTCCTGCGGGCCAAGGGCGTGAAGGTCTGACGGCCGGTCCGGTGGGGCGACCGGTTCGTCTTCGGCTCCGGGTGAGGTGAGGGTGGGCGGTGATGGGCCGAGCGGCCCGTCGGGCCGGGGCGGTGCGGGACGTCGTACGACATCACGAGCCGCCGCGCGGTTCCGGTCGCCCCGTTTCCCCGCCCCCTCTACCCCTTCCCGCTCCCCCGATGGGCCTGAGTGATCAGGTCCGTCGCCACCTCCAGGACCGCCTTGCGCTTGGTCTCCGGGTCGCCTTCCAGGTCGTGGATGAGGAACATGCCGGCGTGCAGGGTGAACATCGCGCTGACGGAGCGGACCTGGTCGACCAGGTCCGCGTCCGGGTCGACGAGGGTCTCGCGCAGGCCCTGCATGCGCTCCTTGAAGGTCTCCCCGACCCGTAGTTCACGGACCGTCGCCTGGTTTTCCTGCATGAAGCGGAACAGTGGCGTCGCCCCGGCCAGGGTCTCGCTGTAGCGCCGGATGATCTCCTGCTTGGTCTCCAGCGTGTGGGGCTGCTGCCTGCCCCACTCGATCAGGTCGAGGATCGGCTGCGTCAGGTCGTCGAAGATGCTGACGAGGATCTCTTCCTTGGTCTTGAAGTGGTAGTAGAGCGCCGCCTTGGTGACGTCCAGACGCTCGGCGATCTCCCGTAGCGACGTCTTCTCGTAGCCCTGCTCCGCGAAGAGTTCGAGCGCCACGTCCTGGATGCGCTGGCGTGTGTTCCCGCGGCGCTGCTGCTTGGTGCCGTCCATGGTGCCGCCCATCCTCGTGCTCCCCGGCTTTCCAGAAAACTTACTTGACGCCCGGCTAGTTACGCGTCTACCTTCCCCAGTGTAGACAACTAGCCGGGCGGCAAGTAAGTGCCCCGGCGGGGGAAGTACCGCAGCACCTTCAGGGGAGTGGGAACGATGGCGGACACACAGACGGTCGAGACAGAACCGGACAAGCCACAGCGCAGCGTCCGGGTCGTGCTGCTCGCACTGATGATCACCATGATGCTCGCGATGCTCGACAACATGATCGTGGGCACCGCGATGCCGACGATCGTGGGCGAGCTCGGCGGCCTCGAGCACCTGTCCTGGGTGGTGACGGCCTACACGCTCGCGACGGCCGCCGCGACCCCGATCTGGGGCAAGCTCGGTGACATGTACGGCCGCAAGGCCACCTTCATGACCTCGATCGTGATCTTCCTGATCGGCTCCGCGCTCAGCGGCATGGCCCAGGACATGGGTCAGCTCATCGGTTTCCGGGCCGTGCAGGGCCTCGGTGCCGGCGGTCTGATGGTCGGCGTCATGGCGATCATCGGTGACCTGATCCCGCCCCGGGAGCGCGGCAAGTACCAGGGCATGATGGCCGGCGTCATGGCGCTCGCGATGATCGGCGGTCCGCTGGTCGGCGGCACCATCACCGACAACTGGGGCTGGCGCTGGTCCTTCTACATCAACCTGCCGCTCGGCGTGGTGGCCCTCGGCCTCATCAGCGTGGTGCTGCACCTGCCGAAGAAGCGGGCCAAGGCGGGCATCGACTACCTCGGCGTGGTCCTGCTGACCGTCGGCATCACCTCCATCGTGCTCGTCACCACCTGGGGCGGCACCGAGTACGCCTGGACCTCCGCGCGGATCATGGAGCTGATCGGCATCGGCGTCGCCTCGCTCATCGGGTTCGTGTTCTGGCAGACCAAGGCGGCCGAGCCGATCGTGCCGCTGCACATCTTCCGCAGCCGCAACTTCACCCTGATGTCCCTCATCGGCTTCATCACCGGCTTCGTGATGTTCGGCGCGACCCTCTTCCTGCCGCTGTACCAGCAGTCGGTGCAGGGGGCCTCCGCGACCAACTCCGGGCTGCTGCTCCTGCCGATGCTCGGCGCGATGCTGGTCACCTCGATGGTCGCGGGCCGGGTCACCACCAACACCGGGCGCTACTACGTCTTCCCGGTCGTCGGCAGTTCCCTGATGGTCGTCGGGCTGTACCTGCTGTCCACGATGGACACCGGGACCTCGCGGTTCACCTCCGGTGTGTTCATGGCCGTCGTCGGGTTCGGCATGGGCTGCCTGATGCAGATCACCATGCTGGTCGCGCAGAACAGCGTGGAGATGAAGGACATGGGCGTCGCGTCCTCCTCCACCACCCTGTTCCGTACGCTCGGCTCGTCCTTCGGTGTCGCCATCATGGGCGCGCTGTTCAACAACCGCGTCCAGGACGTCATGTCCGAGCGGGCCGGCGCGCTGGGCTCCAAGGTGACCGAGCAGTCCGCGCAGCTCGACGCGGCGAGCCTGGCGAAGCTGCCGGCGGCGGCGCGGGAGGCGTACCAGTACGCGGTCTCGGCCGGCACCCACTCGGCGTTCCTGCTCGGCTCGATCGTGGCCCTGGTCGCGCTGGCGGCGGCGGTGTTCGTCAAGGAGGTCCCGCTGAAGGGGGCGGGTCCGCAGCAGGCGGCCGAGGGCGCGGCACCGGCCCCGCTGGTCGAGGTCTGACCCACCACGTCCGACCCACGTGAACCGAAGGCCCCCGGCTGGTGTCCGCCCCGGGGGCCTTCTCCGTGCCTGGGCTCTTCGCAGGTTGGGGGCTGCGCTACCTCTGTCGTGTCCGGGCTCTTCGCCGGTTGGGGCCTGTGCTACCTCTGTCGTGTCCGGGCTCTTCGCCGGTTGGGGTCTGCGCTACCTCTGTCGTGTCCGGGCTCTTCGCCGGTTGGGGTCTGCGCTACCTCTGTCGTGTCCGGGCTCTCCGCCGGTTGGGGCCTGCGCCACCCCTGCCATGCCCGGGGCCTTTCGCCGGTTGGGGCCTGCGCGCCCCGCCGTGCCCGGGCCCATCGCCCTTCGGGGTCCGCGCCCCCTGCCCTGCCGGGGCCCACCGCCCTTCGGCGTCCGCGCCACCCCCGCCCTTCCCCCTGCCCAGCCCCGATGTCAGTGCCGCGTGTCACCATCGGGCTCATGGACAAGACCCGCCAGTTGCGGCTCGCCAAGGACGCCATGGACCGGGACTGGGCGGATCCGGACCTCGACCTGGGGGCCGTCGCCGGGCATGCCGGGTACTCGCGGTATCACTTCATCCGCGCCTTCAAGGAGGCGTACGGCGAGACGCCCGGGCAGTACCTCACCCACCGCAGGATCGAGCGGGCCGAGGAGATGCTGCGGGGGGCCGACCTGAGCGTCACCGAGATCTGCCACCTGGTTGGGTTCAGCAGCCTCGGCACCTTCTCCGCCCGCTTCAAGGCGCGGACCGGGGTCACCCCGAGCGAGTACCGGACGAAGCACGTGGGCAGCGGAGCCGCCCTGATCCCCGGGTGCTACGCCATGCTGTGGGCCGGCGGATTCCCGACCGCGCGTTCCGCAACTTTGGAGAAGCGCCCCACTCTCCCCGCTGCCTACGGTTAGGAACAGGACAGCGGAAGCGGACCGGAGGGAACAGAGTCATGATCCTGGGGCTGGGCATCACCACCGTGTGGACCTTCGACCAGCAGCGCACCAAGGCCTTCTTCATCGAGAAACTGGGCTTCGAGGTGCGCAGCGAGGTCGCCATGGGCGCCATGAAGTGGGTCACCGTCGGGGCGAAGGGCCAGGAGGGCGTCGAGCTCGCCCTGATGCACCTGGACGGACCGGGGCTGGACCCCGAGTCCTCGGAGGCCCTGAAGAAGCTGGTCGGCAAGGGGGTCATGGGCGCCGGCGCGTTCCGGACCGACGACTGCCGGGGGGACTACGAGACGTTCCGTGCGCGCGGGGTCGAGTTCATCCAGGAGCCGCAGGAGCGGCCGTACGGCATCGAGGCGATCTTCCGCGACGACAACGGCAACTGGTTCTCCCTGACCCAGCGCAACGAGGAGCTGGACTTCTCGAAGGACTGGGCGTGACGGACACCGGGGAGGGACTCGCCGCGGACCGGCGCTCTTCGCAGGGCTACGGCAGCAGCGGATAGCTCCCCGTCGCCGTAGGCGCGTGTTCCGGCAGCCAGAGCACCGCCACCGCGCCCTCCGAGGGGAGGCCCCCCGGCGCCCCGGCAGGGCGGACGTTGCGGAACGTCAGCCGCGCGCCCAGCACCCGGGCCTGTCCCGCCGCGATGGTCAGGCCCAGCCCGTGGCCGTGCCCCGCCCGGTCCGCGCTGCCCGTGCGGAAGCGGCTCGGGCCGTCGGCGAGGAGGTCCTCGGGGAAGCCGGGGCCGTGGTCGCGGACGCGGATCACCCGGCCCTCGACGGTGACCTGGATCGGCGGCTTGCCGTGCCGGGCGGCATTGGCGAGGAGGTTGAACAGGACGCGCTCCAGGCGCCGCGGGTCGGTGGTGACCTCCGACTCGTGCACCACCCGGACCTCGATCTCCGGGTCCTTCGCCGCCACCCGCCGGGCGACGAACTCGCCGAGCAGGATGTCCTGGAGTTCGGCGCGCTCGGAGGCGCCGTCCAGGCGGGCCACCTCCAGGACGTCCTCGACCAGGGTGCGCATGGCCTTCGCGCGGTCCAGGACCAGCTCGGTGGGCCGGCCCGGCGGCAGCAGTTCCGCCGCCGTCAGCAGGCCCGTCACCGGTGTCCGCAGCTCGTGCGCGATGTCCGCCGTGACCCGGCGCTCGGCCTCCAGCCGCTGCTGGAGCGCGTCCGCCATGGCGTCCACCGCGCTCGCGAGGTCGTCGGTCTCGTCCTGGACGACCCCGCCGATCGCGTCCCGGACCCGGACGTCCGTCTCGCCCTTGGCCATCTGGTTCGCGGCGGCCGCCGCCTTCCTGAGCCGCCGGGACAACTGCCCGCCGATGAGCACGCCGAGCGCGCTGCCGCCGAGGACCACCGCGATGGAGCCGATCACCAGGGCCTGGTCGAGGTCGTTGAGGATGTCGGTGCTGCGGTCGGTGAACCCGGTGTGCAGGGACAGCACATGCCCGCCCTTGACCGGGACGGCCGCCCAGATGTCGGGCCCCCGGTCGGACCGGTCGGAGACGAAGGTCGCCCGGCGGCCCTCCTCGACCTTCCTGCGCAGCGGGGGCGGCAGATGCCGGTCGTCGACCGCGATGCTCGGGAAGTTCGGCTTGCCGGTCAGCTCGTAGTTGCGCTGGGCGATCTGGATCCGTTCGTCGGCCAGGTCGCGCGCGTTGTCCAGCATCGAGACACGTGCCGCGTTGTGCACGACCAGGCTGAGCGCGATCGCCACCAGCGCGCCGACCAGCGCGATGGCCGCGCTGAGCTTCCATCTCAGGCCCGTCCGCATCACCACGCGCTCCGTCACCGGGCTCCGAAGGATCCCCCGCATGTCCCGGGCCCCCGCTCAGGCCTTCAACTTGTAGCCGAAGCCGCGGACCGTCTCGATCCGGTCCTGGCCGATCTTCGTCCGCAGGCGCTGCACATGGACGTCGACGACCCGGGTGTCCCCGCCCCAGCCGTAGTCCCACACCCGCTCCAGGAGCTTGTCGCGGGAGAGCACGGTGCCCGGCGCGGAGGAGAACTCGAGGAGCAGCCGCATCTCGGTCGGGGTGAGCGCCACCGGCTGCCCGCCCTTGCGCACCTCCATGCCCTCGGTGTCGACCTCCAGTTCGCCGAAGGTCAGCAGGCCCCCGGCATCGGGCCCGGCGCTCTCCTCACCCCGGTCCGCACCGCCCGCGTGCCCGAAGCGGCGCAGCACCGCGCGGATCCGGGCGACCAGGACGGCCCCGTCGAACGGCTTGGTCACGTAGTCGTCGGCGCCCGCCTCCAGGCCCAGCACCACGTCGATCGAGTCGGCCCGCGCCGACAGCATGATCACCGGCACGGTGGACTCGTCGCGGATACGGCGGCACAGGCTGACCCCGTCCAGACCCGGGACCATGACGTCCAGCAGGGCGATGTCGGGGCGGTCGGCCCGGAACGCCTCCAGGCCGGACAGTCCGTCGGGCATGGCGGTGACCGCGAAGCCGTCCCGCTCCAGGGCGAGCTGGGTGGCCTCGCGGATGACGTCGTCGTCCTCGACGAACAGCACGTGGGTCTGGTCTGCCATCCGGGTGCTCTCACTCTTCGGTGTCGTGACGCTCACTAAAGGATCGTTCACTGGGGGATCGTTCCGGGCGGTCCGATCGGTTCGCCGTACGCGGTACTCAGCTGTCGGGCGCCGGCGTCGGGTCCGCGCCGACGACGCCGCTGTAGTCGCTGTGCGTCCTGTACACCGTGCTGAACTTCCCCGCGACCCAGCGGTACGTGACCACGTTCTCGCCGGACGGGGCCGACACCGGGTCGCCCTTCTCGTACACCTGCTTGGTCACCACCAGGTCGCCGCGGTCGATCTCGGCGTAGACCGGGGGCTCCTCGGCCTGGAAGACATTCTGGTACGAACCGTCCTGCTCGCGGTACACGTACGAGCCGACGCCCACCAGATCCGCACAGGTCACGACGTTGACGACGACGTCGTCGGCCGAGCCGCCGGTGAGGTCGCCGTAGCTGAGGTCGACCGGGTACTCGTCGGCGACGCAGGGCTTCAGATCGCGCTTGACCGCCTCGGAGACCTTCGGGTCCGACTTCAGGAGGGCGACCGCGGACGTGCGGTCCAGGCGCGGCGAGTCCAGGACGGACGGTGCGGCGGCGGCCGAGGCGCCGGTTCCCGCGACGGCGTGCGCCGGCCCCTCGTCACGGGTGCCGGTGCCGCCGGTGGCGCAGGCGGAGACGAAAAGGGCGAGGGCGGCGAGCACGGCCACCGCCGTGCTTGCCGCCTGGAGAATCCCCCGGACCGGAGCCGGGTCCGATCTGGGGGGCCCGGGTTCGGTCAGGCCGCCGCGCAACGCTCCCGCTCCTCACGCTCCAGCGCGCGTGCGTCCAGGTCGCGGGCCTCCAGCTCCTCGCGGAGCCGGGCGAGCGCCCGGTGCAGCGTGCTCTTGACCGTTCCCACCGACATGCCGAGGGCGGCGGCCGTCTCCTCCGTGGACATCTGCTCCCAGTGTCGCAGCACCACGACACTGCGCTGCTTGGGGGCGAGCACCTTCATGACGTCCATCAGCAGGGCGCGGTCCGCGTGCTGCTCGGTGGAGTCGTCGACCGAGGCGTCCGGGAGCTGCTCGGTCGGCACCTCCTCCAGCTTCCGCGCCCGCCACCACTCCGTGCGGGTGTTGATCATCACCCGGCGCAGATAGGCGTCCGCGAGCCGCTTGTCCTCGATGGTCTCCCAGCGGCCGTACGTCCTGACGAGCGCCGTCTGGAGCAGGTCCTGCGCGTCGACCGGGTCCGGGACCAGACGGCGTGCGCTGCGCAGCAGCGCGTCCTGCCGGGTGCGGACGTACTCCTCGAACTCGAGCACCTCGCCCTGCGCCATGTCGACCGCCTCCTGCTTTCCCCGTGTGTCCCTCGTGGTCTGCGACCCGGTTTTCGCCGGGCACGCAGATGAAGCTACGGATCTGTTGTCACGGGGCTGTGCGAAGCAGCGCGCGGCTGGCACTCGGCTGTCCGTCGGTTGTGTAACGGAAGCCGAAAAGGGGTAAACCGGCGCGGTTGTTTGCGCCGGTTCAGGGTGATCCGCCGGTTGTCTTCCCGTCGGCTATGTCAACGGCAGCCGATACAAACCACCCGCCAGGGGCTCCACGAGCCCGTCGGCGACCAGTCCGTCCAGCGCCCGCGCCCGCTGCACCGGCTCGTGCCACACCCGGTCGAGGACCGACTGCGGGACGGGCGCGTGGGCCTCCCGCAGCACGGCGAGCAGCTTGCCGCGGACCTGGCGGTCGGTACCGGCGTACGTCTGTCCGCGCCGCGCGGGCCCGTCGTGCGCGGGCTTGCCCGCGAGCCGCCAGGCGCACTGCGCGGCGATCGGGCAGCGCTGACAGCTCTCGTTCTTGGCCGTGCAGACGAGCGCGCCGAGCTCCATGGACGCGGCGGCCCAGCGCGCGGCGACGCTCTCGTCCTCGGGCAGCAGCGCGCGGGCCAGCTTGCGCTCGGCGGCCGTCGTGGCGTTCGGCGGGTACTGCACGCCGGTCACCGCCCGGGCGAACACCCGCCGCACATTGGTGTCCAGCACCGCGTGCCGCTGCCCGTACGCGAAGGAGGCGACGGCGGCTGCCGTGTACTCGCCGATCCCGGGCAGCGCGAGCAGCTGCGCGTGGTCCGTCGGTACGTCACCGCCGTGCCGTTCCGTTATGGCGACCGCGGCGCCGTGCAGCCGCAGCGCCCGGCGCGGATAGCCGAGCCGTCCCCAGGCGCGCACGGCCTCACCGGGGGCCTCCTGGGCGAGGTCGGCGGGGCGTGGCCAGCGGGCCAGCCACTGCTCGTAGACGGGCAGCACCCGGCTCACCGGAGTCTGCTGGAGCATGAACTCGCTGACCATCACCCCCCAGGGGCCGGCCTCCGGGCGCCGCCAGGGCAGGTCCCGGGCGTGCTCGTCGAACCAGTCGATGACGGGGGCGTGCAGGTCCTCTCCGTGGGGAGTGCCGGTGGTGTCGGCGAGGGCGGTGCCGGTGTCGTCGGCGGGGCGGCTGGGCGAGGGCTTCGTGGGCGCAGTCATGGCCTTCCGATCCTGCCATGCCGGAGCGGGCGGACGGGCGTTTGGCGGGGACGGGTCGGACGGAACCGGCACGCAGAGCAGCCGTGGCCAGAGCTGCAAGGGACACGATCGCGAACATGCCGTCCGTCCACGTCCCGACCACGGGTCGTCACCCGCGCGGGGGGACCTTGGTGGTCACGGACCGTAGGCAGGAGGTCCGTTCGGTCACACTCCGCCGTCGAAACGTGTCACGCCTGGCTAAAGGCGCCCCTGGAACGGCAGTTGCCGGAATGATGATCCGGAAAAGTTGTGGCGTCGGGCGGCGGGTGAGGGCGGTGAACCCACCGATCTCTCGTACAGTTTGCGCCGTGGGATCTCTGCGCAATCCGGTCGGGCCGCTTCCCTCCTCCATCTACTGGCGACGGAGGGCCGTCATGCTGTCCGTCCTCGCCGTGCTGGCGCTGCTGATCGCGTGGATCGTCAGCTCCGGCGGCGGAGGCGGCAAGAACGGCGCCGACGGGAACAACGACAAGAATCCCTCCCCCTCGACGATCACCCCCGGACCGTCCGGCTCCGGGCCCGCGATCAGTCAAGCCCCGGGCGGCCGCGACGAGTCGACGACCGGCGGGGACGCCTCGGGCGGCACGGGATCGGGCGGCGGGTCCGGTGACGGTTCCGATGTGGGCGTGGGCGGTTCCGGCGGCGCGGGTGGCTCCGGCGCCGGCGATTCCGGTGGTGCCTCAGGCGCGGGAGCCGCCGGGGGCGGCGCCGCGGGCTCCGGGGTGGGCCAGGGCGACACCCTCCCGGCGGGCTCCGCACTCCCCAACTGCACGGCCGGCGCGGTGAAGTTGACCGTCCGCAGCCAGCGCAACGCCTACGACCCCGGCCAGACGCCCACCCTGCTGCTCACCGCCACGAACTCCTCCGGGAGCGACTGCAAGGTCGATCTCGGCCCGAAGAACGCGGTGTTGACGATCACTCAGGCCGACTCGGACGACACGTACTGGTCGTCCGCCGACTGCCCCAAGACGGCCGGGAACCTCGTCTTCCGGGCGCCCGCGGGCAGCAGCATCACCTACACCGTGAAGTGGGACCGCAAGCCGAGCGCCCCGCAGTGCGCGACACCTCCGGCCGGTTCCGCGACTGCCGGGACGTATCTGGTCGAGGTGAAGGCGCCCGGATACCCCACGGCTCAGGCCTCGTTCGTGCTGGAGAACGACTGAGACTCCCCGGGAATCCCGCGGGGAGTCTCCGTCACGGCGTGGGGCCGGCCTAGTCGGCGAAGAGCGCGCCGAACTGGGGGGTGCCCGCGGTGGAGACGCCCACCGCGGTCACGGACAGGGCCCGGGAGCCCGCCGTGCCGATCTTCGTGCCGGTGGAGGGCAGGTAGGTCACCGCTCCGTCGCCGCCGTCCTCGTACGAGCCGATGACCAGGTCGGCCTTGCCGTCGCCGTTGACGTCGTCGAGCTTGACGTCGGCGCCGAACAGGTCGTTCTTCTCGGAGGTGCCGGGGACACCGGTCGTGTTCTGCTCGAAGGACTGAAGCCCGGTCGATGTGTTGACGCCGCTCGCCGAGCCGTACAGGACGGTGACCATGCCGGCGTTGCTGACGCTGCCGAGGTCCTCGTTCGGGGTGGAGACGACCAGGTCCTGGTAGCCGTCGCCGTTCACGTCGCCCAGGTCCAGGTCCCAGCCGAAGCCGTCGCCCTTCTCCGAACTGCCGGGCACATTGCCGGTGTTCTGCGTGATGCCGGTGGTGGAGGCGGGCCCGGACGCGGAGCCGTAGGTGATGCTGACCTTGCCGCCGTTCGCGGAGTCCGGGATGGTCTGGCCGTCGCCGGTCGTGGCGTCCCAGTTGGCGCCGGTCACGATGTCGCCGTAACCGTCGCCGTTGATGTCGCCGATGCCGGTGACGATGCCCGGCTTGAGGGTCTTGACCCCGGCGACACTCAGGCCGTTCGCGGTGCCGGGCACGTAGTAGTTGGTGTTCCAGCCGTTCTCGGTCTGCGTCTCGTAGCCGTCGACCACCAGGTCGGTGCGGCCGTCGCCGTTCACATCGCCGGCGGTGAGCTGCTCCGGGCCGTACGGGAAGCCGGACGAACCGGGCATGATCGGGGGCTTGATGGTGTACCGGCCGCCGGGCTGACCGGTGGAGCTGCTGAAGCCGCCCTTGTAGACGTAGAGGGTCGCGGACGTGCTGCCGACCGCCAGGTCCGCCTTGCCGTCGCCGTCGAAGTCGCCGGCGGCCAGGGACAGGCCCCAGTTGTCGTGCGAGGAGGCGGCCGGGTCGGGTACGTCGCTCGCCTTGCCGGTGAGGCCGCTCGCCGAGCCCCACAGGATCGCGAGGGCGCCGCCGTCGGTGTCGGTGCCGACCTTCTCGTACGGCGAGGCCACGGCGAGGTCGTCGTATCCGTCGCCGTTGAAGTCGGCGTACGCCGTCGCGCCGCCGAACAGGTCGCCGGTCTCGGCGCTGCCGGGCACGGTGCCGGAGTTCTGGCTGAGGACCGTGCGCCTGGCGGAGGTGATGCCGTTGCCGGCGCTGCCGTAGAGGGCGACGACCTGGCCGGCGTTCGCGTGGCCGCTGACGGAGGCGCCGGCGGCCGTGGCCAGCACGTCGCCGATGCCGTCGCCGTTGAAGTCGGCCTTGGCGACCTTGAACGAGTCGGCGGCGGTGGCCGTGGTCACCGAGACGGTGAGCAGACCGCCCGTCAGCGCGGCCGCGGCGGCCGTCGCGAGGGCGAGTCGCAGATGTGGATGGTGGATCCGGTGCATGCGGGTGTCTCCTGCGGCATGCGGGGGATGCCTGGCGGGCATCCGCGTCGATGGGGGGCGAACCATCCGTGTTTGCCGGGAGTTGTCCTCCAGGACACGGGCGGTTGGCGATCAGGAGACGACCGGTGGGGCCGGAGGGTTGTACGAGGTGCCGGTGTTCTACAACTTCTTTGACGGTGCTTTATACGTACCGCTCCAGGATCGAGCTCTCCGCGAGCCGCGACAGGCCCTCTCGTACGCTCCTCGCCCGGGCCTCGCCCACTCCGTCGACCGTCTGGAGGTCGTCCACGCTGGCCGCGAGGAGCTTCTGGAGGCCGCCGAAGTGCTCCACCAGGCGGTCGATGATCGCGCCGGGCAGACGGGGGACCTTCGCCAGCAGGCGGAAGCCCCGCGGGGAGACGGCCGAGTCGAGGGACTCGGGGGAGCCGGTGTAGCCCAGGGCGCGGGCCACGGTGGTGAGTTCGAGGAGCTCCGCGTGGGAGAGGACGTTGAGTTCGTACAGCGCCTCGTCCACCGTGCGGGAGCGCTTCGCGGTGGGTTCGGGGACGTAGTCCCGCACGACCAGCTCGCGCTCCGGCTCCACGCCCGCGATCAGCTCGTCGAGCTGGAGGGCCAGGAGGCGGCCGTCGGTGCCGAGTTCGACGACGTACTCGGCGATCTCGGTGGCGATACGGCGGACCATCTCCAGGCGCTGGGCCACGGCCGAGACGTCCCGGACCGTCACCAGGTCCTCGATCTCCAGCGCGGAGAGGGTGCCCGCGACCTCGTCCAGGCGCAGCTTGTAGCGCTCCAGGGTCGCGAGGGCCTGGTTCGCGCGGGACAGGATCGCCGCCGAGTCCTCCAGGACCCGGCGCTGGCCGTCGACGTACAGGGCGATCAGGCGCATCGACTGCGAGACGGACACGACCGGGAAGCCGACCTGCTTGCTCACGCGGTCCGCGGTGCGGTGCCGGGTGCCGGTCTCCTCCGTCGGGATGGTGGCGTCGGGCACGAACTGCACGCCCGCGCGCAGGATCTTCGACAGGTCGGACGAGAGCACGATGCCGCCGTCCAGCTTGCACAGCTCACGCAGGCGGGTGGCCGCGAACTCGACGTCCAGGACGAAACCGCCCGTGCACATCGTCTCCACCGTCTTGTCGAAGCCGAGCACGATGAGTCCGCCGGTGTTGCCGCGCAGCACCCGCTCAAGGCCGTCGCGCAGAGCGGTGCCGGGGGCCACGGCGCTCAGGGAGGCGCGCATCAGGCCATCGGAACCGGCACTCCCACCGGACTTTCCGGGAGCTGCTGCCCGGTCGTTGGCTGCCACTGCTCTCCTCCGGTCGCGGGGTCTGGGGCGCTCCCGTGTCGCACATTCGGTTCGTACGGACGGGCGAGACCAGGGCAAAGTCTACCGGCGGTCCTCCGCGTCCTGGGGGGCCTCTCGCCGACGAGAGCGCGGAAGGACCCTCAGGGCGTCCCCTATGTCCGCGACTTCCATCACCTTCATGCCGGCCGGGACCTTGCCCGGATCGCCCGGTACGAGCGCGTGCGTGAAGCCCAGACGGTGTGCCTCGGAGAGCCTGCGCTGGACGCCGGTGACCCGTCTGACCTCGCCCGCGAGGCCCACTTCGCCGATCGCGACGAGGTTCTTGGGCAGCGGGGTGTCGCTGGCGGCGGAGGCCAGGGCGAGGGCGACCGCGAGGTCCGCGGCGGGTTCCGAAAGCTTTACGCCGCCCACGGTCGCCGAATAGATGTCCCGCTTGCCGAGCGCGCTGATCCGGCCGCGCTGCTCCAGGACGGCGAGCATCATCGAGACCCGGGAGGTCTCCAGGCCCGAGGTGGTGCGCCGGGGGGAGGGGATCTGCGAGTCGACGGTGAGCGCCTGCACTTCGGCCACCAGGGGGCGGCGGCCCTCCAGGGTGACGGTGAGACAGGTGCCGGGAACCGGTTCGTCACGACGTGTCAGGAAAAGTCCGCTTGGGTCGGCCAGGCCCGTGATGCCCTCGTCGTGCAGCTCGAAGCAGCCGACCTCGTCGGTGGCGCCGTAGCGGTTCTTGACGCCCCGTACGAGCCTCAGGCGCGCGTGCCGGTCGCCCTCGAAGCTCAGGACCACGTCGACCAGGTGCTCCAGCAGCCGGGGGCCGGCGATCGCGCCGTCCTTGGTGACATGGCCCACCAGGAGGGTGGACATCCCGCGCTCCTTGGAGGCCCGGATCAGCGCTCCGGCCACCTCGCGCACCTGGGCCATGCCGCCCGGGGCGCCGTCGATCTCCGGCGAGGCCACCGTCTGCACCGAGTCGAGGATCAGCAGCGAGGGCTTCACCGCGTCCAGGTGGCCGAGGACCGCGGACAGGTCGGTCTCGGCGGCGAGATACAGGTGGTCGTCGATCGCGCCGATGCGGTCGGCGCGCAGCCGGACCTGGCTCGCGGACTCCTCGCCGGTCACATAGAGGGTGCGGTGCTCGTCGCTCGCCGACTTGGCCGCCACGTCCAGCAGGAGCGTGGACTTGCCGACGCCGGGCTCGCCCGCGAGGAGCACCACCGCGCCGGGCACCAGGCCGCCGCCGAGCACCCGGTCCAGCTCGGGCACGCCGGTGGAGCGGGCGGTGGCCTGGCGGCCGTCGACCTGGCCGATGGGCACGGCGGAGGTGGTGACACGGCCGGGTGTCGTCGTACGCACCGCGGGCGCGCCGTACTCCTCGATCGTGCCCCAGGCCTGGCACTCGGGGCAGCGGCCGAGCCACTTGGCCGTCTGCCAGCCGCACTCGGTGCAGCGGTAGGACGGACGCTCCTTGGCGGACTTCGTACGGGTGGCCATGCACGAACCGTAACCGCCGCCACTGACAACACGGCCGGTACCCGGCCCGTGACCGGCGTCCCGATGCGGGAACCGGCCATGTCACGCCGGGAACGAGCCACGGAACCGGAGGTTCCTGTCCCCTATTGAGGGATCGTTTCACCCGTACGGAGTAAAACTGCTCAAGGTGCAGGAAGGGGCCATGTTCCGCCCCCTACGGTCCACGGATGATGAGCAGCACTCCGGAGACCTCGACCCGCACCACCGGCGCGCACCGGGCGCAACGGGAGGAGCGCGACCGCGGTGCCGCGCGCACGTCGGCGCAGCGGCCGCCCGCGCGCTACGAGCCGTATCTGGACGGCCTGTTCACCTACTGCCTCTCGGTGCTGTGCGACCACGACACGGCGACCGCGGCCCTCGGTGACGTCGTCGCGCTGGCCGAGAAGCGCGGCGGCCCGGACGCGGCCGGCGACCGCAGGGCCTGGCTGTACGCGCTGGCCCGCTGGGCCTGTCTGCGCAAGCTGGCCGAGGCCAAGCAGAAACGTCAGGCCACCCACGCGGCGGGGCGTCACGGCCCCTCGCACAACTCCGCCGAACCCCCGGTCGCCGAGGACGTCCTGGAGGCGCGGCGCCGCGAACTGGCCCAGCTGGCCTGGCCGGAGGCCGCCGGGACGACCCCCGAGCAGCGCGAGGCGCTCGAACTCGCCGTGCGCCACCACCTCGCCGCCCACGAGGTCGCCGCCGTCCTCGGCATGGACCTCGCCGGCGCCCGCGAACTGCTGGCCTCCGCCGCCTGCGAGGTCGAGCGCACGCGCGCGGCCCTCGCCGTCGTGGAGACCGGCGACTGCCCGGGCGTGGCCCGGCTCACCGGCGACAACCAGTTCGTGCTCAGCGCCGCCCTGCGCCGCGAACTCGTCCGCCATGTCGACGACTGCCCCCGGTGCCGCCGCAGCGCCGAGCGCGCGATCCCCGGCCGCTGGCCCGGCGCCATGACCACGCCCGCCGAACTGCCCGTGCTCGAAGCGCCGCGAGCGGCCCTGCACAGGGCGGTCGCGCACCATCCACGCGCGCGTGGGGCCGCCGTGCCCCGTTTCGACCGGCGCGGGTTCCCGATGGACCCGAAGGACCGCGCCGCCCGCCGCGACCGGCTCCGCGCGCGTGCCGTCACCACGACCGTCGTCGCGACCGTGGTGGCCGCGCCCGTGCTCGCGCTGTGGGCCGCGTACCGGGGAGGGCCCGGCGAGGGCGCCGACGGCCATTCCGCCACCGCCGGCGCGGCGCACGGCCCCGGCAGCGTGGACGGCGAGTCCGCGACCGGCGGCTACCAGAACGCGGGCAACGCGTCCGTGAAGCCCGGCCCCCGCTTCACCAAGGACGGCCGGCCCGATGTCTCCGTGGAGGTCGTCAGCGTCGCCGGGGCCGGCAAGAAGGGCGCCGGGCACCTGGCGGTGGCCGCCGGCAACCACGGCGACACCACCCTGGTCACCCTCACCGCGACCGGTGACGCCCCGGTCCGCTGGTCGGCCACCACCGGCGCCGCCTGGCTCTACCTCAGCCAGTCCGCGGGAACCCTGAAACCCGGCGAGTCGTTGACGATCAAGGTGTACGTCGACCACCTGCGCGAGCCGTCCGGCGCCTGGACCGCACGCGTGGCGATCTCACCGGCGGGCGCCGTCGTCACCATCCAGGGCTACGGCACGGCACCGACCCCGGCCGGTCCCGGCAAGCCCACGAGCCCGCCGACCGGGCCGGGCCCCAGCCCCACGACCTCGGCTCCCACCCCGAGCGACCCACCGTCCTCACCCCCCACCCCGGACCCGACCCCGACGGACCCGGACCCGTCCGACCCGCCGAGCCCGACGTCCTCGCCCACGGCGAGCGACGACCCGAGCCCGTCCTCGTCGTAGGCGAAGAGGCGCGTCCCGGGCGAAGGGGGAGGGGAGGGTGGGCGATGCGGTCACGGCACCCGGCTGCGGTCACGACAAGCGGCCGCGGCACCGGAACCCGCGCCCCGGTGCCCCCGTCCCCGCGCTCAGACGCCCGGGTCCGCCGGATGCGGTGCCAGCAACGGCAGCTGGGAGGCCAGGCGCTCCTCGCACAGCTCGACGAGGCGGTCGTAGCCCGCCTTGCCCATCAGCTCGATCAGCTCGGGCCGGTAGGACACGTAGACCGGGTCGCCGGCGCCGTGTGCCGAGGTCGCCGAGGTGCACCACCAGTGCAGGTCGTGACCGCCCGGGCCCCAGCCGCGCCGGTCGTACTCGCCGATCGACACCTGGAGCACCCGGGTGTCGTCGGGCCGGTCGATCCAGTCGTACGTCCGCCGCACCGGAAGCTGCCAGCAGACGTCCGGCTTGGTCTCCAGCGGCTCGCGGCCCTCCCGCAGCGCCAGGATGTGCAGCGAGCAGCCCTGGCCGCCCGCGAAGCCGGGCCGGTTCTGGAAGATGCACGAGCCCTGGAAGGGCCGGGTCTGGCGCTCGCCGTCCTCGTCCTCCGAGACCCAGCCGTTCGCCATGCCCTCGTCACGGTGCTGCCAGATCTCCGGAGTGAGTCGCGCCACATGCTCGGCGACCCGCTTCTCGTCGTCCTCGTCGGAGAAGTGGGCACCCAGCGTGCAGCACCCGTCGTCCGCGCGCCCCGCCTGGATGCCCTGGCAGCCGCTGCCGAAGATGCAGTTCCAACGGGAGGTCAGCCATGTCAGATCGCACCGGAAGACCTGCTCGTCGTCCGCCGGATCCGGGAACTCCACCCACGCGCGCGCGAAGTCGAGCCCCTTCTCGTCGGCCGCCAGAGCATGCCTGGCCTTCTTCGACTGCTTCGCCGGCTTCGACCGCCTCGCCGGCGTTACCGGCTTCACCGGCGAAGAACCGTCGGCAGTTGTGGCCGCTTTGTCGTCCTTCACCTTTTTCGTCTTTGGCACGCGTCCAGGGTAAGTCGCCCGAGGCCCCTCCGGAGACAGCCGAACGCCCAGCTGGCAGTAGCGTTCCCTACATGAGACTCGGTGTCCTCGACGTGGGATCGAACACGGTGCACCTCCTGGTGGTGGATGCGCACCCCGGCGCACGCCCCCTGCCCGCGCACTCGCACAAGGCGGAACTGCGCCTTGCCCAACTCCTCGACGAGGCCGGTGCGATCGGCCCCGAGGGCGTCGAGAAACTCGTCTCGGTCGTCAAGGACGCCCTTCAGGCCGCCGAGGACAAGGGCGTCGAGGACCTGCTCCCGTTCGCCACCTCGGCGGTCCGCGAGGCCAGCAACGCCGACGACGTCCTCGCGCGCGTGCGGGCCGAGACCGGCGTCGAGCTCCAGGTGCTCACCGGCGCCGAGGAGGCCCGTCTCACCTTCCTCGCCGCCCGCCGCTGGTTCGGCTGGTCGGCGGGCAAGCTCCTGGTCCTCGACATCGGCGGCGGCTCCCTGGAGATCGCCTACGGCATCGACGAGGAGCCCGACGCGGCGGTCTCCCTCCCGCTCGGCGCGGGCCGCCTCACCGCGGGCTGGCTCCCCGGCGACCCCCCGGACCCGGACGCCATCCGGGCCCTGCGACGGCACGTGCGCGCCCAGATCGCCCGTACGGTCGGCGAGTTCGCCCGCTTCGGCGCCCCGGACCACGTCGTCGCCACCTCCAAGACCTTCAAGCAGCTGGCCCGCCTGGCCGGCGCGGCCCGCTCGGCGGAGGGCCTCTACGTCCAGCGCGAGCTCAAGCGGGAGTCCCTGGAGGCCTGGGTCCCGCGCCTGGCCGGCATGACGACCGACCAGCGCTCGGAACTGCCGGGCGTCTCGGAGGGCAGGGCGAACCAGCTTCTGGCCGGTGCCTTGGTGGCCGAGGGCGCGATGGACCTGTTCGGAGTGGAAACGGTCGAAATCTGTCCGTGGGCGCTGCGGGAAGGCGTAATCCTGCGCCGACTTGACCACATGGGTTCAGCGGAGGGTCTGTAGGGGCGCGGGGAACTGCGCGACAAGCCACAGCGCACCCGCAGCCGCCCCCGTGGCGAACACCACAACGGCGAATAGGCGTCCCGTCCCACTCCGGCGGACGCCGTAGGCTGACCGACGTGGCAGAACCAGTCGTACGGATCCCGGATGCGAAGGTCGCCCTCTCGACGGCCTCCGTCTACCCGGAGTCGACGGCGACGGCCTTCGAGATCGCCGCGCGTCTCGGATACGACGGCGTCGAGGTCATGGTGTGGACCGACCCGGTCAGCCAGGACATCGAGGCCCTGCGCCGCCTCTCCGACTACCACGGGATCCCCATACTCGCCGTGCACGCCCCGTGCCTGCTCATCACGCAGCGCGTGTGGTCGACGGACCCCTGGGTCAAGCTCCAGCGGGCCCGGGCGGCCGCCGAGAAACTCGGCGCGAGCACCGTCGTCGTACACCCGCCGTTCCGCTGGCAGCGCCAGTACGCCCGCGACTTCGTCAGCGGCATCTGGCGCATGGCCGACGAGACGGACGTACGGTTCGCCGTCGAGAACATGTACCCCTGGCGCTACCGCGACCGCGAGATGCTCGCCTACGCCCCCGACTGGGACGTCACCAAGGACGACTACCGGCACTTCACGATCGATCTCAGCCACGCGGCGACCTCCCGGACCGACGCGATGCAGATGGTCGACCGGATGGGCGACCGGCTCGGCCATGTCCACCTCGCCGACGGCAAGGGCTCCGCGAAGGACGAGCACCTGGTGCCGGGCCGCGGCGCCCAGCCCTGCGCCGAGCTGCTGGAACGCCTCGCGCTGACCGGCTTCGACGGCCATGTCGTCATCGAGGTCAACACCCGCCGCGCGATGTCCGGCGCCGAACGTGAGGCCGACCTCGCCGAGGCCCTGGCCTTCACCCGCCTCCACCTGGCCTCCCCGGTGAAGGTGCCGCGGCGATGACCGGCCCCGAGGGCGCCCCGGCCGTGAGCGACACCACGGCCCGGAAGCGCGGCCGACCCCGTCGTGGCGAATCGGACGCGGCCGGCACCCGCGACCGCATCCTGGCGGCGGCGCGCGAGGAGTTCTCAGAGCGGGGCTACGAGAAGACGTCCGTGCGCGGGATCGCCAAGGCCGCCGGGGTCGACTCGGCGCTGGTCCACCACTACTTCGGCACCAAGGAGCAGGTGTTCGCGGCCTCGATCGAGGTCGCCTTCGCGCCCGCGCTCAACGCGTCGGACGCGGTCGGCGAAGGGCCGCTGGACGGCGTCGGCGAGCGGCTGACCCGCTTCATCTTCGGCATCTGGGAGAACCCGACCACCCGCACCCCGCTGCTGGCGATCGTCCGCTCCGCCGTCAACAACGAGACCGCGGCCGCCGTCTTCCGCCGCCTGATCGCCTCCCAGCTGCTGCGCCGCATCGCGGCCCAGGTCGACTTGCCGGACGCGGAGCTGCGCGCCGAACTCGCGGCCGCGCAGCTCGTCGGGACGGCGATGCTCCGGTACGTGATCAAGGTGGAACCACTGGCCTCGGCGGACCCGGAGCAGATCATCGCGCGCTTGGCGCCGGTGGTGCAGGGGCACCTGACCGGGGCGTGATTCCCGAGACACCCGTCCCGCATTCCGGACACCCTGTCCCGACCCCTGGATGACCGGCGTACGCTCGATAGCAGCCAGAACTGTCTGAAGGAGCGAGCGACGATGCCCGAGCTGAGGTCCCGCACAGTCACCCACGGCCGCAACATGGCGGGCGCCCGCGCCCTTATGCGCGCCTCCGGTGTACCCGGTGCGGACATCGGCCGCAAGCCGATCATCGCGGTCGCCAACAGCTTCACCGAGTTCGTGCCGGGCCACACCCACCTCCAGCCGGTCGGCCGGATCGTCTCCGAGGCGATCGTCGAGGCCGGTGGCATCCCGCGCGAGTTCAACACCATCGCGGTCGACGACGGCATCGCGATGGGCCACGGCGGCATGCTGTACTCCCTGCCCTCCCGCGACCTGATCGCGGACTCGGTCGAGTACATGGTCGAGGCCCACTGCGCCGACGCCCTGATCTGCATCTCCAACTGCGACAAGATCACCCCGGGCATGCTCAACGCGGCCCTGCGCCTGAACATCCCCACGGTCTTCGTCTCCGGCGGCCCGATGGAGTCCGGCCGGGCCACGCTGGTGGACGGCACGGTCCGCACGCTCGACCTGGTCGACGCGATCTCCGACGCCGTCAACGACAAGATCTCCGACGAGGACATCCTCCGTATCGAGGAGAACGCCTGTCCGACCTGCGGCAGCTGTTCCGGCATGTTCACCGCCAACTCGATGAACTGCCTGACCGAGGCCATCGGCCTCTCCCTGCCCGGCAACGGCTCGGTCCTCGCCACGCACACGGCCCGCAAGCAGCTGTACGTCGACGCGGCCAACACCGTCATGGACATCACCCGGCGCTACTACGAGCAGGACGACGAGACGGTCCTGCCGCGCAACGTCGCCACCTTCGCGGCGTTCGAGAACGCGATGGCCCTCGACATCGCCATGGGCGGCTCCACCAACACGATCCTGCACCTGCTGGCCGCGGCCCAGGAGGCGGGCGTCCCCTTCGGCCTGGAGGAGATCAACGAGGTCTCGCGCCGGGTCCCGTGCCTCGCGAAGGTCGCCCCGAACGTGGCGAAGAACCGCACGTACTACATGGAGGACGTGCACCGCGCCGGCGGCATCCCGGCCCTCCTCGGCGAACTGCACCGCGCCGGCCTGCTGAACGAGGACGTGCACTCCGTCCACAGCCCGTCCCTCGCCGACTGGCTCAAGACCTGGGACGTCCGCGGCGGCTCCCCGTCCCCGAAGGCCGTCGAGCTCTGGCACGCGGCCCCCGGCTGTGTCCGCTCCGCGGAGGCCTTCTCCCAGTCGGAGCGCTGGGAGGCGCTGGACGAGGACGCGGCCGAGGGCTGCATCCGCTCGGCCGAGCACGCCTACTCCAAGGACGGCGGCCTCGCGGTCCTCAAGGGCAACCTCGCGGTCGACGGCTGTGTCGTGAAGACGGCCGGCGTGGACGAGTCGATCTGGCGCTTCGAGGGCCCGGCGGTGGTCTGCGAGTCCCAGGAAGAGGCCGTCCAGAAGATCCTGCTGAAGGAGATCAAGGAGGGCGACGTCGTCGTCATCCGCTACGAGGGCCCCAAGGGCGGCCCCGGTATGCAGGAGATGCTCTACCCGACCTCGTACCTGAAGGGCCGCGGCCTCGGCAAGGCCTGCGCCCTGGTCACCGACGGCCGCTTCTCCGGCGGCACCTCGGGCCTGTCCATCGGCCACGCCTCCCCGGAGGCGGCGGCGGGCGGCACCATCGCCCTCGTCGAGGACGGCGACCGCATCCGCATCGACATCCCGGCCCGCACGATCGAACTCCTCGTCGACGACGAGGAACTGGCCCGCCGCGACGCGGCACTCGGCGGCGTCTACGCCCCCAAGAACCGCGAGCGCAAGGTCTCGGCGGCCCTGCGGGCGTACGCCGCGATGGCCACGAGCGCGGACAAGGGCGCGGTGCGGGACGTGTCGAAGCTGGGCTGAAGCGCTTTTCGGGGCCGCCCCTTTGGGGCGGCCCCCTTTTTTTGC